>NZ_JBHVKN010000223.1:0-8129 GCF_042798075.1 Nocardioides sp. NPDC057772 | reverse complement strand
CGCTACCGATCTTGGAGGCCTCGACGCCTACCCAAGTGCCACCACGCCGCCCAACGCGGCGACCGAGCTCACCCCCACCTCAGGTAGGAAGAGCCGGATATCTTCGATGGCGGAGCCAAGTTGGTCTCGATGCTCGGCAAGCGCCCACGACGGCAAGGGATGACGTAAAGAAACTCGTGAGCTCTCCGTTTCCAGCGCGGCTATTCGTGTGAAAATGCAGCCCCTGAGAAGTATTGGGATCGAACTCCTCGGATGCTCACAGCGATGAGGAGCGGGGAACGGAGAACCCGGGGTGCCGGTCATCGCACGGACGTGCTCGGGAAGATAGTAGTTCTAGGCGGTGTGGGCGAGGATCGCGGGGATCGCCGTGTCCCAGGTGTAGGGAGGCGGCGGCTCGTGGCCGACGTCGTCGAGGGTCAGCAGGGTCGCGCCGGGGATCTCGCGGGCGAGGACCTCGCCGTGGCCGACCGGCATCAGCGGGTCGGCGGTGCCGTGGATGACCAGGGTGAGCGCAGCGATGTCGGCGAGCGAGGCCTCGATGCGCTCACCCTCGGGCGCGGCGTCGTGGTTCTCGAACGTCGGCCGCATGTCCGGCGTACGCTTCACCACCTTCTCGCACACCGCCCGCACCCGCTGCTCGTCGAAGCGCCGCGGGACGAACGCCCGCTGGTCCTCGACCAGCATGCTGACCAGCGCGTCCTGGTCGTCCATGTCGGGCATCGGCCGGTCGGCCGCCGCCGCGAAGAAGTCCGCCATCGCCTCGCCGATCGGCGGCAGCTCGACGCCCTCGAACGCCGACGTGGTCTGGTTGAGCACCATGGTGGCGACCCGCTCGGGATAGAGCACGGCGGCGCACTCGGCGAGCGCACCGCCCATCGAGATCCCGAACAGGTGAGCACGGTCGAGGCCGAGGGCGTCGAGAAGACCGGGTACGTCGGCGACCATGTCACGCCAGGTGTAGCCGGGGTTCCCCGCCGGCCAGGTCGTCGAGCGGCCGGTGTCGCGGTGGTCGTAGCGGATGACGTACCTGCCGCCGGCCGCCAGCGCCGCGCAGAAGTCGTCCTCCCAGTAGTCCATCGAGGCGCACTTCCCACCGATCAGCAGGATCGGTGGGTCGGTCGGCGAACCGAACGTCTCCGTGCACAGCTCGATCCCGTTGACCGCCAGCATCTGCTCCATGCCGACCAGCAGATCGCCCTCGGCAGATCCCGTCAAGCGTTATTCAGCAGCGGGGGCGTACGCGTCGATCTCGCTCGACAGCCGAGCCTTGACGTCCTCGGGTGCGTAGGAGACGTCGACCGCGCCCCGGGCGAGGGCGGCGATGCCGGCCGCGTCGAGGCCGAGGAGGTCGGTCGCGATCTCGTACTCCTGGTTGAGCGTCGTCGCGAACATCGGCGGGTCGTCGGAGTTGATCGTGACCGGTACGCCGGCGTCGACGAACGTCTTCAGCGGGTGCTCCTCGAGCGACGCGACCGCACCGGTGGCGACGTTGGACGACGGGCAGACCTCGAGCGGGATCCGATGCTCGGCCAGGTGGGCGAGCAGGGCCGGATCCTGCGCCGCCGAGGTGCCGTGGCCGATCCGCTCGGCCTTGAGCACGTTCAAGGCGTCCCAGATCGTCTGCGGACCGGTGGTCTCGCCGGCGTGCGGCACGGAACGGAGCCCCGCGGCGCGGGCCGCGTCGAAGTGCCGCTCGAACTGCGGCCGAGGAACCCCCACCTCCGGCCCGCCGAGCCCGAACCCGACCAGCGCCTCCGGGCCGTGGTCGACCGCGTACGTCAGCGTCGCATCGGCCGCTGGGACCCCGGCCTCGCCCGGGATGTCGTAGATCCAGCGCAGCACGATGCCGAAGTCGCGCTCGGCGCTCGTCCGAGCGTCCTCGAGCGCCTCGGTGTAGGCCTCGATCGCCATCCCCGCGTGCCCGGTCCCGGCAGGCCGCTCGGCCAAGTCGGGACGTACGGAGGTGTAGGGCGTGCAGGTCAGCTCGGCGTACCGGACCTGCTGGGTCTGCGCCAGGTCGCGCGCGATCTCGTAGGTCAGATAGCGGATGTCCTCCGGCGTCCGGACCAGGTCCACGACCGAGAGGTAGACCTCGACGAAGTGCGCGAAGTCGCTGAACGTGAAGTAGTCCTTGAGGAGCTCGACGTCCGCCGGCACCGCCCCCGGATGCCGCGCCGCCAGCTCCGCGACGATCCGCGGCGAAGCCGACCCGACGTGGTGGACGTGCAGCTCTGCCTTCGGCAGCCCGGCGATGAAGGTCTTCAGGTCACTCACGCCCCGATCCTCACACGCGGGTTCGCCCTCCCGCGACTCTCTTTCGTCGGCTGTACCAGACGATGACACCTTGTGAATCAGTTCACCAGGTGTCATCGGCATGTGCAGCGATCGGAGGCTAAGCGGCGTAGGTCACCCGGTCCGGCCACGATCCCGTGGTGGATGCCACTTTGTATGCCTTCACGAGGATCTTCGCGCCTGTGGGGTCGATATCAGAGCCGATTGTCGAGAGTCGTGAACGGATGTCTGACTTGGCGATCGACACCTGGCCGGATCGGCCGGTTCCGGGACTGAGAAACGCGTACGTGACCGATTGGTCGTCCTCGAAGACCTTCGTGCCCTCGATCAAGATGCCCATCAGACGATGTCGCCGATGAAGCGTGGGCGCGGCTCGGGTGACGGGGTGAGGTCGGCGAGCCAAGACTCGACGGTCCTCGCGATGGTCTCGACCGTCGCGGGCGGGATCTGCTGACCGGGGGTGAACTCGACGACCACGCGTACGTCGAGGCCGGCGAGGCGCCGGGTTTCGGCGAGTGCGAGCGCGGTGCCGGGCAGGACGACCGTCTCGTACTCGTCCTTCTGCGCGGAGAACGCGGAGATCTCACGCGCGGTGGTGGTGTAGATGGCATAGACCGTTCCGCTGCCCGCGACCAGGTCCGGGCGGCGGGTGGTCGAGGTGAAGCCGGTGGTCACGGTCACCTGGCCGTCCCGTGCGAACTCCGCATCCGGAGGACAGCCTCTGAACACGACGCCCTGGAAAGGGGGCAGTCGCTCCAGCGTCTTGAGAAATGCGTCGGGATTCACAGAAGCTCCAAGCGGGGTGCGGTGCGCATCGTCCAGTCCTCGACCTGCCACGGTTCATCGGGGGGCGCGATGACTTCGGCGTCGTCGATGCCGAGCCAGACGGTGACTGGAGTCTGCGAGTTCTCGGCTGTGACCGCATCCGTCGATATGTGAGTCGTCCATGCGGATCCGTCGGCCGGTCGGGCCGCGTGGAGCCCGCGGCTGCCGAAGTCCAATAGCAGAGCCAAGGGACCACCGTCGGATACGGGCCGCAGTCCTCTGACGCGACCGGTCATCGAGTGGGGTTCGTGCCACACCCGCACCCAGGCGCCATCGAACAGGTGGATCTCGAACGTGCCACGCGCCGGAGCCGGCCATTGCGCCCCTTTGGCGACGTCCTCGCCGAGCTCGTCGCGCAATTGTTTCCGGGCCGCGTCACCCGCGCTCTTCCACGCCGCGACGAGGTCCTCGCCGGACCTCTCCGATGGCTCGGATCCCTGGTTCACCTGATCTCCTTCAGTTCCAGGATTCGTACGTTCTTGAGTATCTGGCCATTGACTTCCATCTCAGGCACCACCTTGTTCGTGACGACCTCGAACTCGACACCTGGCTTGAACAGAAACTCTCCTTCGCGCTGGGCGGCGGAGAAGGGACGCACGTCGACCCCGGAATGCCCGTCGATGGTCATCAACGTCGGGTTCTCCTTCCAGGGCTTCACGAAGCCCTCGGCGACCGCATTGTTGTTCGAACTGCTGGAGAATGCGGGGTCGCTGTAGTTCTCCCCACGTTCGAGTGCTTCGACTACATGATCGGGAAGGTTGGTTCCGCGGTAGGTGACGCCCTCGTGGGTCGGTAGGCGGTCCAGCCCGGCGACCGCATCATCGATCCGGGCACCGACCTCGGGAGTGAGTTTGGGCAGTTCGCGCAGCGCGCCGTTCATGTCGTCATAGCCCTTGTCAGTGGTGTAGTCCCAGATGCCCTTGATCTCGTCCCTGGAGAGTTCCGGGTACTTGGCATGCATGTCGTCGACCCATGCACCCAGCTCGGGATCGTTCAGGTCTCGCCAGGTCCCTTGGGGAGGGGTCGGTGCGTCCGAGAAGTCGATGTTGTCCAGCTTGCCCAGGTCTCCGAGGCCATCGAGACCGTTGTCGATCTTGCCGACATCGCCGAGACCATCGAGGTTGTCGAGACTACGCAGACCCTTGGTCATGTCGCCGAGCGCGTCGAGAGCGTCGGCGCCGCCCTTGATGCCGCGGGTGGCGGCGGTGGCGGTGCCGCCGGAGAGTACGCCGGCGACGATGTCGGGGACGAGGTGGCCGATGGCTCGGGCGGGGTCGTCGGCCCAGGTGTCCCAGTCGAGCAGACCCTTGCCGAGCTGTTTGCCGAACTCGAGGGGGTCGGACTTGAGCGCCTGCCAGAGCGCCTCGGCGTCCTCGAGCATCATCGATTTCTGGGCGGCGAGCTCCTCGGGGGTGAGGTCACCGGAGGCGAGCTCGATGATGTCGTGGAGGATCGAGACGTTGTAGATCATCTTGCCGAGGTCCCAGATGGCCTCACCGGCGCCTTCGAAGATGCCGCCGACGAACGCGAGCCCGGACTCGAACCAGTTGCGCTTCTCGGGCGCGTCCTTGCAGCCGACGCGTACCTCCCTGGCGCACTTCGCTGCCGCGATCTTCAGGTCGGACTTCGCCGTCTCGAGCATCGCCAACGCATCAGAGCGGATCGAGGCACCGGAGTCGAAGAACGGCTCCTTGGCGTAGGGATAGGTGAGTCCCTGCGACAGCGCCTGGTTGCGGGCCTGCTCGAATCGGGAGGTGTAGTCGGCGTAGTTGGCCTTGTCCTGCTCGGTGGCGGCCTCCCCGCGCTCGTACTCGGACTTGGCGGTGGCCGCGTTCTGCTGCGCGACCTCGAGCGCGGCGGCGTAGTCGATCAGGGCGTTGCCGGCCGTACGGAAGCCGGTGCCTGCCTCGTACCAGCGGTTCGGTTCGCGGTCGTGGGCGTCGCGGAAGTTGTCGGCGGCGCGACCGATCCATCCCTGCGTGTCGATCTTGGTGAGGGCGTCACCGGTCTGGTCGAAGAACTTGCCCTTGTCGGCGCAGGTCTGGCCTCGTGAGCGGATCTCGCCGGGATTGCCCTTGATGGTGAAGTCGGGCACCGGCTACTTCCCGCCGGTGATGGTGAGGTCGGTGGCGGCGGACTTGGCCTTGTCCATCTCGGCCGTGCCCTTCTCGTTGAGCTCGAAGTAGTTCATCGCGATCTTCCCGATGCGACCGGACATCTCGCCGACGTCCTCGCACAGGTTGTTCATGCCGCGCTCCCAGCGGTCCTTGAACTCCTCGACCGCACCCCAGACCTCCTCGGATCCACAGGCGTCCTCGGACGGGACCAGGTCCTCGACGTCCTTGTCCTTGAACAGCTCGACCGTGTCGGCCAAGCCTTGAGCCGCCTTCGCCAAGGACTCCAGATCGACCTCGAAGTCGTACGATGCCACCCGTCCAGCCTCCCCATCGTGTGCCGGGCGCGATGCCCGAGCCGCGTACGCGAAGACAATGTAACCTCAGGACCGGTGCACATCCACCAGCGCCAGGGGAGCTCGTGAACGACAACATCCAGCTGACACTCGGGCAGCAGACGGCTGCGGCCAAGCATGTCGAGGACAGCATCACCGATCTCGAGAAGCTGCTGACCACGCTCTCCGGCGACATCGAGAGCTCGATCCCGGGGATGATGGGCAGCGCCGCGGGCGGCCTCGTCGAGTCGTTGCAGACCTGGTTCGAGAAGGTCGGTGGGCTGGGGACCCTGATGCAGGAGTACGCCGCCGCACTGCGTGACGTCGACATCCAGCACGCCACAACCCAGAACGACATCGTCCACGAGGCCCACGGCCAGGCCTCGAACCTCCAGCAGCGACTGGGGCCCCTCTGATGAGCGACAACAGCCTGATCGTCAAGGAAGCCAGCATCGACGACCTCGAGACGACCTTGAGGACGGCCGCCGAGGACCTGCGCACCTTCTTCACCGACCTGATGGACGAGGTCGACCGGATCACCGCCGGCTGGTCGGCCGAGACGGGCTCGAAGCAGGCCGCGGACCGGGCCGCACGCAGGATGATCGACGCCTCCGGCCGCGCCGCAAGTGTGCTGGAGACCATGGCCACCGCCGTGCACAACTACGGTGAAGAGGCACACGACATCGAGGTCAAGAACGTCGCGATCGTGGGCTAGTCCGGACCAGATCGAAGGCTTGGAGGCAGGCATGCGGGCGATCCACCACTGGGACCTCTGGGTCGACGACTTCGAGACCGCCACGGGGGAGTGGGGCTGGCTCTTCGGCGAGCTCGGCTGGGAGGCCGGGGAGAAGGGTCACTTCTGGGAGGCACCGGACGGGACGTACGTCTTCATGGAGCACTCCACGGACCAGCACGGCACCCAGGACCGGCTCAGGCCCGGCGTGAACCACATCGCCTTCACCGTCGAGAGCCGGGAGGTGCTCGACCGGATGCGGGCGGCGTCGACCGAGCACGGCTGGCACGAGATGTACGCCGACCGCTACCCGCACGCCGGGGGTGATGAGCACACCGCGCTCTATCTGGAGAGCTCGGAGGGGTTCGAGGTCGAGATCGTGTTCGAGGTCGACGACCTCACCGCCTAGCTGTAGTCCTCGTCGCCGTCCTCGTCGCCGTCCTCGTCGCTGTCCTCGTCGTCGATGATGTGCATCGCGGCCTCCTCGGCGGAGGCGCCGGCGCCGTCGATGCCGGCGTCGATCCCGTAGACCTCGGACTCGGTGTCCTCGCCGCCACCCTGGTCGGGGTCGACCAGCCGGCCAGCTCGCTTGTTGCCGACCTCGCGGCCGTCGGGGTCGTCGGCCTCCTCGGCGTCGTCGTACTCGACCGCGTAGGGATCCGGCTCCGGGATCTCCTGGTGCTGCCGCTGGTCGATGCACTCGCGGTGCTCTTCCTCCCACGGGGTGTTGCCGTAGTCGGTGGAGTAGCGGTCGGCGGTGACGATGCCGTGGTCGAGCTCGTCGCGCACCTCACCCTCGAGAACCTCCCCGGAGAGCGCATCCTCGCCGGTGATCTGGTCCTCGTCGTCGACGCTGTAGTCGCCGTAGCTCTCGCGCGATTCGCTCACCTGGGTCTCCTCATCGGCCGGCATTGGGGTCATCGAGGCCCCCTTCGGTAACGTTAACCCGGTCCGGTAGGGAGCGGAACCAGACGGACACAGACGACGCGGGGAACGACCGAGGGAGCAGACCAGATGGCGCCTCGCGCCCGATTGGCGGTGGCGGCTGTTGCCGTGCTCGCGGGCTCGTCCTTCGCGCTCGGCGCGATGCCCGACTCGACCGGTCCGCTGGGCTCCTTGGGGACGCTGGCAGGGAGCGCGTTCGCGCGCGTCGCCCACGGGTCTTCCGACAGCGTGGTGCCCTCGACGCCTACGAAGACGCCTGAGTGGGAGCCCTACTCCACCAAGCCCAACATCCTCATGATCACGGCGGACGACCTCGCCTACGAGGATCTGGAGTTCATGCCCCACACCCGCAGGCTCCTGGCCGCGCAGGGCACCTCGATGACCGAGGCGATCGCGCCCACGCCGATCTGTGTGCCGGCCCGCGCGTCGCTGTTGACCGGGCAGTACAGCCAGAACCACCACACCGTGACCATCAACGGCGAACGCGGTGGCTACGAGTCGATGGACCACACCGGCACGCTGCCCGAGGCGCTGCAGGAAGCCGGCTACGACACCCTCTTCGCGGGCAAGTACCTCAACGGTTACGGCCTGCGCGGGACAGCCAAGGACGTGCCGCCGGGGTGGACGGACTGGCGGGCGACGACCGACATGTCGACCTACAACTTCGTCCGGCCACGGATCAACCACAACGGCGAGTTCACGACCTACAACCGCTACACGACGTACGTGATGCGGGACCAGGCCAACGAGATGATCTCGGCGCCGGAGCGCGCCGACAAGCCGTGGTACATGTGGCTCAACTACGTGGCGCCCCACCACGGCGGTCCCGGCGAGAAGGACGACCCGGAGGGCACCAGCACGACCAGGCCGGCCGACGAGGACAAG
>NZ_JBHVKN010000222.1:0-8136 GCF_042798075.1 Nocardioides sp. NPDC057772 | reverse complement strand
ACGTCACCAAGACCTATCCGGCGGCCAGGGGGCGCGCGGAGGTCAGGGCGGTCGACGACGTCGACCTGGACATCGCCGCCGGTGATGTCCAGGCGATCGTCGGCTACTCCGGCGCCGGCAAGTCCACCCTGGTACGCCTGCTCAACGGCCTCGAGCCGGCCACCTCCGGCTCGATCCAGGTCGGTGGCACCGAGCTCGTCGGTCTGCACGAGCGCCAGCTGCGGCCGATCCGGCTCGGCATCGGGATGATCTTCCAGCAGTTCAACCTCTTCGAGTCGCGTACGGTCTGGGGCAACCTGGCCTACCCGCTCCAGATCGCCGGTGTCGGCAAGGCGGAGCAGCAGCGCCGGATCTCCGAGCTGCTCCATTTCGTCGGTCTCCCCGACAAGGCTCACACCTACCCGCGCAACCTCTCGGGCGGGCAGAAGCAGCGCGTCGGCATCGCCCGCGCACTGACCACCAACCCGTCGCTGCTGCTCGCCGACGAGGCCACCAGTGCGCTCGACCCGGAGACCACCCACGAGGTGCTGCGGTTGCTGAAGCGGGTCAACGAGGAGTTCGGCACCACGATCGTGGCGATCACCCACGAGATGGAAGTCGTCCGTGAGCTGGCCGACCACGTCGCGGTCATGGAGAACGGGCGGATCGTCGAGTCCGGCGCCGTCTACGACGTCTTCTCGGCGCCGCGACAGCCGGTGACCCGGCGCTTCGTCGGCACCGTCGTCGACGACGAGCCCTCCCCCGACGCCCTGGCGGTGCTGCGGTCGCGTCACCCCGGCCGGTTCGTGAAGGTCGAGCTGCGCGAGGGCGGACCTCGCCAGACCGACATCTTCGCGGTCCTACTCGAGCGCGGGGTCTCCTTCGAGCTCGTCTTCGGCGGCATCGAGGAGATCCAGGGCGCGACCTTCGGCAACCTGACGCTCTCGCTCGACGGCCCCGCGACCTCGGTCGACGAGGCCGTACGCGAGCTGTCCGCCCTCGTCACCACCAAGGAGGTGTGATGCTGACCGCTCTGCCCACCGACACCCGGCTCGGCGAGCTGTGGCCCGACATCTGGCAGGCCACCGGCGAGACGCTGCTCATGGTGGCACTGACGATGCTGATCGGCGGCACGCTGGGCCTTCTGCTCGGCCTCGGGCTGTACCTCACCCGCCGGGGCGGTCTCTACCAGAACGTCGTGGTCTCGACGATCCTCAACGTGCTGGTCAACTTCTTCCGGCCGATCCCGTTCATCATCTTCATCGCCGCCGTCCAGCCCGCCGCACGGCTGATCGTCGGCACCGGCATCGGCACCCCGGCAGTCGTCTTCTCGCTGGTGCTGGCCGCGATGTTCGGCATCGCCCGCATCGTCGAGCAGAACCTCGTGTCCGTCCCGCCGGGTGTCATCGAGGCAGCTCGCGCGATGGGCGCCACCCGCGCCCGGATCGCGGCGACCGTGGTTGTGCCCGAGGCGATGGCGCCGGTGATCCTCGGCTACACGTTCGCGTTCGTCGCGGTCGTCGACATGTCCGCGGTCGCAGGCCTGATCGCCGGCGGGGGCCTGGGCAGCTTCGCCCAGACCTTCGGCTACCGGCAGTACGACCCGGCCGTCACCTGGGTCTGCGTGCTCATCCTGGTCGCACTGGTGCAGGTCATCCAGCTGCTCGGCAACACACTCTCGGCGCGGATCCTGCGCCGCTGATCCTGGAGCGTCAGGCGCGAGCCAGGATCTCGCCGTGGAGGACGGAGAACCAACCGTCCTCCGCCTCGGCCCACGACCGCCACCCGTCCGCGACCCGGGCGAGGTCGGCGGTCGTGGCGTCTCCGCAGTCGACAAGCTGGCGGGCGACCGCCGAGTCGGTGAACCGGTCGGCCCACATCCCGCCCCACCAGGCCCGGTCCTCGGGGTCGGCGAAGCACCATGTGCTGGAGGAGGCTTCGATGTCGGTGAAGCCTGCCGCCCGCGCCCAGGAGACCAGCCGACGGCCGGCGTCCGGCTCGCCCCCGTTGGCCCGCGCGGCCTGCTGGTAGAGCCGCAGCCACTCGGTCAGCTCGGCCGACTCCGGCCACCAGACGAATCCCGAGTAGTCGCTGTCGCGCACCGCCACGATGCCGCCGGGCTTGGTCACGCGCCGCATCTGCCGCAGCGCCAGCACAGGGTCGGCCACGTGCTGCAGCACCTGGTGAGCGTGGACGACGTCGTACGCATCGTCCTCGATGGTCAACGCGTGCACATCCTCGACCCGGAAGTCGACGTTCGCCACGCCCGCGTCCTCGGCCGCCCGCCGGGAGAGCCCGAGCTCTGTCTCCCCTATCTCGGTCGCGGTCACCTGAGCGACCCGGCCGGCGAGGTCGAGGGTGATCGTGCCCGGGCCGGCACCCACGTCGAGCAGTCGCTGCCCACGGCTCAGCCGAGGCAGCAGGTAGGCCGCGGAGTTCTCCGCCGTACGCCACCTGTGGGAGCGCAGCACCGACTCATGATGGCCGTGGGTATAGGTCGACATGCGCCGACCCTACGCGGCGAATCCCGGAACGTGAGACGTGGATATCGCTATACGGACATGCGCGGCAGCCGTGCGTCCGCGCAGCCCATCCGCCGCCGGGCGAACAGGACCCCGCCCACGAGACCACCGAGGAGCAGGGTGTTGACCACGATCACCACACCGGTCTCGACCGGCGCCGCGCCGCCACCCGGCCGGGCGTCCTCGGGTGCCACCTCGTGACGGTCGAACACCACCTGTCCCTGGTCGGAGACCTGCGGCTGGTCGGCCCTCGCCGAGCTCAGCGCCGCGGAGGCGACGACGAGGGCAGCGATCCCGGCGAGCAGAATGCGCAAGGTGCGACTCATCATGCTGTCGAGGGTGAGCGCCGGTCCCGTCAGGAACCCGACGCACACCGTCCCTACCGGCAACAACCCGGTGAACAATCAGAACATGTCACTCAGGTGGAGATCAGCCGGTTGAACATCCGGTTGGCCCAGCTCGGGGTCACCCCGGAGAGGCCGAGCAGCACGCGGGCCTTGGTGCCGACGCCGCGGTGAACGCCGCCGAGGAGGCCGTGACCGGTGGTCGCCGCGGAGAAGACGGAATCGGCGACATCGTCGGGGGTGAGCGAGACCTTGAGCCGCCGCAGCGCCGGGAAGTCCTGGCCCCACACCATCGAGGTGTCGGCGAAGAGCGGCCACAGGGCCGTCACCGTGATCCCGTCGCCGGCCCATTCCAGGTCGAGGGCCTCGGAGAGGCCGCGTACGGCGAACTTCGTGGCGGAGTAGATCGCCATCCCGGGCTGGCCGTAGATCGCCGACGCCGAGGCCAGGTTGACGACATGGGAGCCGCGCCGCAGGAACGGTCGCGCGAGGTGGCAGCCGTTCACGAGCCCCTTGACGTTGACGTCGATGATCGCCTGCTGCCGATCCAGCGGGAGGTCGGCGAACTTGCCGATCTGGATGATGCCGGCATTGTTGACGAGCACGTCGAGGACGCCCCCGGTCTCGGCGGCGAACCCGTCCAGCGCGGCCTGCCAGGAGACGGCGTCGCGCACGTCGAGGGTGCCGGTGACGATCTCACCAGCCAGTGGCTCGATCTCGGCGGCCAGGGAGGAGAGGCCGTCGAGATCGATGTCGTAGGCACCGACCAGCCACCCTTCGCGGGCGAAGCGCCGTGCGGTCGCACGGCCGATGCCGGCGGCCGCCCCGGTGATCAGTACGGAGCTGGGCACGGTGGTCGGGTCAGCTCCTGGCGAACTCGGTGCTGGTGTCGAAGAACCAGACCGTGGAGTCGGTGCACACGATCCGGTCGAGCTTGCCCACCGCGACCTGCGAGCGCGGCGTCTTGCCGGAGGCCAGCACCACGTCGTAGGCATCGCTGGTCCGCAGCACCGACCACGGCTCCGACTCGGTGCCCTGGCCGGTGCTGATGATGCTGTCGAGCGCCGCCTGGGCCAGGATCGACTCGCGCTGGGCCTGCTCGACGTTGCCGAGCCCGCGCTGGGCGTCGGCCAGCGCGGCGTGCGCCGACGGGCTGAAGATGGCGCCCGGCATGAGCGCGTGGACCGCAGCAACCGCGCCGGCGTAGTCGCCGACCGACATCATCGGCGCGACCAGCTCGGTGATCTCGAGATCGGGTCGGAAGTTGGGAGCCTCGAGGATCGCCTCCCGCAAGGCCCTCAGTGACTCCGGGGCCGGTTCGCGAAGATAGGCGTCAAGCAGCTCTGCGTACGTAGCCAACAGGGTCCCCCTTGAGTAACGGTCGCCGTGCACGGTAGCCAATCACGCGGTCATGTGGGGCGGTTGACAACGATTATGCGCCCTTTTGTGACCCGGAAGTTGCGTGACCCGCAGGTTACTATCGCCAGCCGAGACCGGGTGCGACGTGGGTCAGGATGCTCTCCAGGACGTGGGCGTTGTAGTCGACGCCGAGCTGATTCGGGACCGTGAGCAGCAGCGTGTCCGCTGCCTGGATCGCCTCGTCCTCGGCGAGCTCCTCGATGAGGACGTCAGGCTCGGCGGCGTACGAGCGCCCGAAGATCGCGCGGGTCTGGTCGTCGATGTTGCCGATCTGGTCTTTGGTCTGCCGATCGAGGCCGAAGTAGCGGCGGTCGTCCTCGTTGACGAGGGCGAAGATCGAGCGCGAGACCGACACGCGGGGCTCGCGCTCGTGTCCGGCTTCCTTCCAGGCCTCGCGATAGGCCTCGATCTGCTCGCGCTGCTGGATGTGGAACGGCTTGCCGTTCTCGTCGTTCTTGAGGGTCGAGCTCTGCAGGTTCATGCCGAGCCCGGCTGCCCAGCGTGCGGTGGCCAACGAGCTCGATCCCCACCAGATGCGGTCACGCAGGGTTTCGGAATACGGCTCGACCCGGAGCTTGCCGGGCGGGTTCGGGAACATCGGCCGCGGGTTGGGCTCGGCGAACTGCGCACCCTCGATGATCGTGAGGTAGGTCTCGGTGTGTGCGCGGGCCATGTCGGCCTCGGAGGCGTTCTCCCCCGGCTCGTAGCCGAAGTAGCGCCAGCCCTGGATGACCTGCTCGGGTGAACCACGGCTGATCCCGAGCTGCAGCCGCTCACCGGAGATCAGGTCGGCGGCCGCGGAGTCCTCGGCCATGTAGAGCGGGTTCTCGTAGCGCATGTCGATCACGCCCGTGCCGATCTCGATCCTGGACGTGCGGGCGCCGATCGCGGAGAGCAGCGGGAACGGCGAGGCGTACTGGCGGGCGAAGTGATGGACCCGGAAGTAGGCGCCGTCGACACCGAGCTCCTCGGCCGCGACCGCCAGGTCGATGCCCTGGAGGAGCGCGTCTCGTGCCGACCGCGTCTGCGAGTAGGGCGACGGCGTCCAGTGGCCGAAAGACAAGAATCCGATGTTCTTCACGGGTAGTAGAACCCTCAACAGTTGTCCGAGATTCCCTCGGGCGGTGCCGACACGGGGCGTGGTCATGCCTGGAGCGCGGACCGGGACCTTCGCCTCTAGGTGTTCTGCACTCCGGAACCGTCTCCGGGACGACACCACCTTGTCGGTGGTCGGGTGCCGGTCGGCGTTCTGTTTTCGTTCCACCCACACCCCACGAGCGCAGTGGTACGGGCCGTAAAGCGCACGCCTACGCGGCATCAACAACAGTCCCTAATGAGTTTATCTATCGGTCGACCGAATAATCATATCGGTCGACTGACCAGGGAAAACAATGTCTCGGCGTGTTGTCGCAGCCCTTCCGAAGTCGCGGATTATCGTGTTACATATCAGGCAGCTTCACCGATGCAGTTTCACCGAAATAAGACCGATCAACATTCTCTGGGGGATGAATTAGTTATGTGGGACACCGTTGAGGTGCAGAGCTTCACGCTTTCTCACGACATGCCGTTCCGCGACTGCGGTCACGCTCGTCACCGCTTCTTGCCGTGTGACGCGGACTGCGACTGCCGCGCCCACGAGGTCGCGGAGCTTCTGGAGGTCGCTGGCGCTCGCTGAACGACCTGACGTCAGCTGTCTCGGGCGTCCAGAACGGTGACCACCGCACTGCGGTGGTCACCGTTCTTTTGTTCGAAAGTCGACATGCTCGAAACAACTGTGAGTCACGGAAGCAGATCGTCCGCAACCGGGCGGAGGATCACCTCATGGACATCGTTCTGGTTCCCGGCCTCTGGCTGGACGCATCTTCATGGGACCTCGTCGTTCCCCACCTCACCGAAGCCGGCCACACCGCGCGGCCGGTCACCCTTCCCGGCCTCGAGTCGGTCGAGACGGATCGGTCCGGCGTTCACGTGGCCGACCAGGTCGCCGCTGTGGTGGCCGCCGTCGACGAGGCGGACGGTCCTGTGCTCCTCGTCGGACACTCGATGGGCTGCGCGGTGGCCGGTGCCGCGCTCGACGCTCGTGTCGACAAGATATCCGTCGTGGTCTACGTCGGCGGCTGGCCGGCGGAACCGGACATCGTCCCGGCCAAGAACTTCCCGACCGACGGCGCCGACCTGCCTCCGGTGCCGTGGGAGGAGTTCGACGAGGCAGACCTACGCGACCTCGACCGCGCCGCCTTCGAGGCGCTGTTGCGGCCCTCCCCCGCCAGCCTGACCTCCGAGCCGTTCGAGCTCAGCGACGAGCGTCGCTACTCGGTCCCGGCGGTGTTCGTCTGCCCCGAATACCGGGCAGCGGACCTGAAGGAGTGGGTCGCCGACGGCACCGAGTCGGTCGCCGCCATCCCGAAGCACAAGGACGTCACCTACGTCGACCTGCCGACCGGCCACTGGCCCCAGCTCTCCAAGCCGGCCGAGCTCGCGGCGATCATCGCTCGGGCCGGCGCGTAGTCGAGCGTCGGGTAGCGTCGGGTGCGTGCGTACTCGGCTCGCTGCCCTGACCGCCATCACGGCCCTGTCGGCGCTCGTCGCCGGCTGCGGAGGCGAGCCGTTGTCGGATCCCGTCCGGAGCCCGTCCACATCGTCGTCGTCGGCAGCGTCGCCCGTCCCGTCGCCTGTCCCGTCGCCGGCGGCGACGTCGCTCGACGACCCCTCGGTGCCGCTGGCCGAGCGCCTCGCGCAGGCGTTGGCCACGGTGGCTTCGGGTGAGTCGGGGTCCGGAGACGTACGCGACGCCGCACTGTTCGAGCAGACGACTGCCCGCAGCCTCGCCCGAGGGCCGAGAGGCAAGGCCGACGAGGTGCTGGGCGCGCTCGGCCGCGCCGACCGCGCCCAGCTCAGGTCGGACATCGCCGCGGCGCGCGAGCTCATGGCCATGACCGACCCCCAGCCGAAGCTCCCCGACTGGCGGATCGTGACGCCGCCGACACCGGGCGAGCTCAGGCCGCTCTACCGCAGGGCTCAGCGGGAGACCGGGACGCCGTGGGAGTACCTCGCGGCGGTCCATCTGGTCGAGACCCGGATGGGACGCATTCGCGGCACGAGCACCGCCGGCGCCCAGGGTCCGATGCAGTTCCTGCCCTCGACCTTCGCCCAGTACGGCGCCGGCGGCGACATCAACGATCCCGGCGACGCGATCATGGCCGCCGGCCGAATGCTCGCCAACAACGGGGCGCCGCGTGACATGGCCGGTGCCCTGTGGGCCTACAACCACTCCGACCGCTACGTGGCGGCCGTCAGCGCCTACGCCGAGCAGATGAGGCGGTCTCCCGCTGCGTACGACCTCTACTGGCACTGGCAGGTTCTCTACCGCCACCAGAGCGGCACGATGCTCCTGCCCGAGGGTTACCCGGGCGAGAAGGCCGTGCGCATCGCCGACTAGCGACTAGTAGGGGCGCTCGACCGCGTACTGGACGAGGCTGACGTCCTCGCCACGGTAGGTGTCGGTGCCGTGGCGACCGGTCTCGATGAAGCCGGTGGCGTCGAAGAGCTTCTTGGCGCGGTCGTTGGTCTCGTGCGTCTCGGCCCAGATCCGGGTCAGGTCGAGGACGGAGAAGCCGTAGGTGAGCGCGGTCTTGATGGCGCGCTGGCCGAGGCCCTGGCCCCAGCGAGAGCTGGGGCCGATGGCGATGCCGAGCTCGCGGGTGTCCGGGGCCAGGCCGTGGAGATCGGCGTAGCCGACGACCTCCTCGTCGAGCTCCACGGCGAGTCGGATCAGCTCGGGCGGCGGAGCCTCGATCAGTCGACGCCAGTGGCGGAGGTGACCGTCGTGGTCGCGCTCGGGCCAGCCGTTGGCGACCCGGAACTCCTCATCG
>NZ_JBHVKN010000221.1:0-8158 GCF_042798075.1 Nocardioides sp. NPDC057772 | reverse complement strand
CGTCATGACGAGCCGACTCGGCGATGATCCCGGTCAGGACGAGCCGACTCGGGGCGGGGTTCTCAGGCCCACTTGACCGCGGTCTCCTCGGCGACGCGAGGGAGGCGGTCGAACCACGGGTTCTC
This sequence comes from Nocardioides sp. NPDC057772, assembly GCF_042798075.1. Lineage (NCBI taxonomy): Bacteria > Bacillati > Actinomycetota > Actinomycetes > Propionibacteriales > Nocardioidaceae > Nocardioides > Nocardioides sp. NPDC057772. The sequence continues at coordinate 8,033 of NZ_JBHVKN010000221.1, read as the reverse complement.
GCCGGGGTGGCCGATGTTGACGATCATCTTGGTGGTCCAGTGACCCTCGGGGAAGAACTCCTTGTCGACGCCCGCGGTGTCGTAGCCCGCGATCGGGCCGGCGGCGAGACCTGCCGCGCGGACGGCGAGGATGAACGCGCCCGCCTGCAGGCCGGCGGACCAGCCGCCTGCGCCGTGCCGCGCGGTCTCGTCGGACTCGAAGTAGTCCTTCATCTCGGGGCGGATCGGGAAGACCTTCGGGATCTCCTCGTGCCAGTTGTTGTCGTAGGCGACGATCGCGGTCGCCGGCGCGGCCTTGGTCTTCTCGAGGTTGCCCTCGGCGATGTGGGGAAGGAGGCGCTCCTTGCCCTCGGCGGTGCGCACGAACACGATCCGCAGCGGCTGGGTGTTGGCCATCGTCGGGGTCCAGCGGGTGAGCTCCCAGATGTCGGCGAGCTCCTCGTCGGTCACGGGCGTCTCGGCGAAGGTGTTGGACGTGCGGGCGCCGGTGAAGACGATCTCGCGGCCGCGCGCGTCCAGCTTCTCGAGGGCAGGGGTCTCAAGCACAGTGGTGTCGGTCATGTCGCTCTGAACTCCGGGGTTGCTAGGGATATTCCGGTTACTTCGAAAATAGTAGTTCCTCAGGATTCGGGCAATCCCTGTACCCTGGACCCATGCCCGCGACGAAGCCCGTGCACGATCCCCAGGTGTGCAACGCAGCGCTCGTTCGGGCCTTCGACTTTCTCGGCAAGCGCTGGAACGGCGTGATCCTCGGCAGCCTGACCCAGGGCCCCCTCGGGTTCGCCGAGCTCAAGCGCGCGGTGACCGGCATCAGTGACTCGATGCTCTCCGAGCGGCTCAGCGAGCTGGCCGGTCTCGGCCTGCTCGCCCGCGAGGTCGACCCCGGTCCGCCGGTCGCGGTCCGCTACGCGCTGACCGGGTCCGGTGACGCGCTCGCGCCGACCCTCAACGCGCTGACCGAATGGGCCGGCACCCACCTCCCGCCCGGCCGCTGCTCCGAGGACTGACCGGTCCACCGACGACTCCGGCCCGCCACCGGATGGTGACGGGCCGGAGTGCTGATGATCCTCAGTGCTTGAACGCCCTGCCGAGGTCGAGGAAGACGGTTTCCCCAGTGGCGTCGTCGAGGCCGTCGTTGTCGGTCACCGCGTAGGCGTGCCCGTCAGCGCCGACCGTGAAGCCCTCGAGCTTCTCCTGGGTCCACCCGTGGGTGCTCTGCAGCGCAGGCAGCAGGTCGTACGCCAGGTGCTTGCGCAGCGGCTTCACGGGGCTGAGCCCGGTGGTGCCCGTCCGGGGCACGTCGACGGTGTAGACCCGCTTGATCGCGGCCGTCGTGCCGTTCTGCTTGTCGCGCTCGATGACGGCGAGGGTGTCGCCGTCGATGGCGGTGATCTCGGAGAGCCCGACCCAGTCGCCGGCCACCGAGGTCGGTTCCAGGCCGTAGCCGAACCACGTCCATTCGCCCGTGGCCGGGGTGTAGCGGCCGATGCGGGCGGTGCTCGCGCCGTCCACACCGGGCTTCTTCGCGGTCGAGTCGGCCCACAGCGGGCGCTGCAGCGCGACGTACACCTGCTCGGAGGCGCGCCTCCCGGTCACCGTGACGCCCTCGAGGCCCCACTTGCCGACCTTCTCGGCGATCTCCGCGGGCAGCGGGACCGTCTCGGCGATCCGGCCGTTGCGGTCGAGGCGGAGCAGGGCGTTCCCGGCGCCGGTCGCCCCCTCGTCCGCCACCCAGAAGCCGCCGCCACGGCGAGCGGCCAGGCCCTCGATGTCGAGATCCTCGGCGACCTCGCCGGAGGAGTCGGTGACCTCGAGCACGTCGCGGATCACGGCAGGGGAGCGGCGGACGTCCAGGGTGTAGATACGGCCGGTGGCGTAGGCGGCGTCGCTGGCGGCGTAGAGCTTCCCGGGGTCGCCGGGGACCTTGGAGAGCGCACCCAGCGCACCCCAGCCGATCGGCTTGCCGTCCTGAGAGGCCGACTCGACCGTCGGGAAGGTCGCCGACGACTTCCGCCCGAAGCCGTAGAGCGAGACCGTGGCCCGCACCAGGTCCTCGGCCGAGTCCTCCTCCGAAGAGATCGCCAGCAGGTTGCGCGACGGGATCGGCAGCAGCCCCTCAGGTCCGTTGGTCGCCGGCAGCACCTGCGTGAACTTCGGGGACGACGGCGTACGCATGTCGTAGACGGCCACGAAGTTGCTGCGCTCCGAGCCCACGAAGGCGTACGGCACGCCGCCGAAGGTGTCGAAGGCCAGCCCCTCGGGCTCGGCGCCCTTCTTGGCGGCGCGGGCGTCGTTGTGCAGGCCGTGCTTCGTGGCGAGGTCCTCGAAGCTGGATCCGGCGTCCCAGACGACCTCGCCGGTCGCGGCGCGGAAGACGGTCCAGCCGCGGGTGCCGCCCTTCCAGTCGCCTTCGTTCGCCGTCGCGACCAGCCCGGACCCGACCCACTGGATCGAGTCGGGCTCGCGCGGCGCGTCGATGGTGTCGACCGGGTTGAAGCGGCCGTCCTTGGTCACGTCCACGCCGTCGACGACCGCGTTCCCGGCGCTCCACGCCGTCTCGACGGTCGCGGACGGGAGGTCGATGATCGCGACGCCGTTGTTCTCCTGGAGGGTCAGCGCGAGCTGGTTATCGGCATTGATGTCGACGTACTCCGGCTCGGCGTCCTCCGGCGTGTCCAGCCCCGTCAGCACCGACGCGGACAGCGCCACGTCGGTGATCGACCACGCGTCCGGCGTGCCGGCCAGGCTGACCACCTTGACCGAGCCGGCCGGCGCCTGGGGCAGGTCGCCCTCCTCGCCGCCGGCGGGGGTGGCGGCCTCGTTGCGCTGGTTCTCCATCGCGATCGCGGCGTACGTCCCGTCCGGGCTGACCGCGATCGAGTCCGGCTGGCCGCCGAGATCGTACGAGGCCACCTCCTCGTGCGGCGCGGTCAGCGAGATCACGTCGATCCGTCCGGCACGGGTGCCGACGGCAGGCTCCTCGTCCTCCCACTCGGTGTCCTCGAGACCGGGGTAGGTGGACTCGTCCACGACGACGAGCGCGTGGTCGCCCACGATCGAGACCGACGTGGGCGAGCCGCCCTTCCCGCCGGAGACGTCGTGGCTGCCGAGGCCCTCGGGAGCCGAGGGGTCGGTGATGTCCAGGAAGCCGATCCGGCCACCGGCAGCGTCGGTGTAAGCCAGTGTCTTCCCGTCCTCGGAGACGGCCGAGATCTCGGCGACGGTCGCAGCGGCCGGGTCGACCCCGGCAGGCACGTTCTGGAAGACGGGATACGTCGCGAGCCGGCTGAACTCGCCGTGCCGGCCGGGTCCAGCGGCGGCGGTGCCGCCGAGGACGGTCATCATCGAGACGCCCAGGCCCCCGATGGCCAAGGCGCCGATACCGGCCAGCGTGAGTCGGTTGTGCAGGAGTTGCATGTCGGGGTTCCTCTCGGAAAATCATTTACCGGGACGAACGATCTCGGCGGCACCGCGCGCCGAGGCGTCACGTACGTGGCATCTGGCCGACTCCCCGATGAACACCAGGTGGGCAACCCCCGGCGCGCCCCTACTGTCCGGTTAACGTTCCAATCGCCAGGCCCATCCGGCCGAGTAATAGGCTGACGGACATCACCCCCCAAGTAATCAATCCAGTCCTGACCCAGGAGTAGTTCAGTGGCTTCGATCGACGCCGTAGGCGCCCGCGAGATCCTCGATTCGCGAGGCAACCCGACTGTGGAAGTTGAGGTCGTCCTCGACGACGGCACCTTCGCCCGCGCCCAGGTCCCCAGTGGTGCCTCGACCGGAGCCTTCGAGGCCGTCGAGCTGCGTGACGGTGGCGAGCGCTACGGCGGCAAGGGCGTGCAGAACGCCGTCACCGCCGTCGTGGAGACCCTCGCCCCCGCGATCGAGGGCTTCGACGCCGACGACCAGCGCGCCATCGACCAGGCGATGATCGAGGCCGACGCGACCCCCAACAAGGCCAAGGCCGGCGCCAACGCGATCCTCGGCGTCTCGCTCGCCGTCGCGAAGGCCGCCGCCGACTCGGCCGGTCTCTCCCTGTTCCGCTACGTCGGTGGCCCCAACGCCCACGTGCTCCCGGTCCCGATGCTCAACATCCTCAACGGTGGGTCCCACGCGGACTCCAACGTGGACATCCAGGAGTTCATGATCGCGCCGATCGGCGCGCCGACCTTCGCCGAGGCGCTGCGCATGGGCGCCGAGGTCTACCACGCGCTCAAGTCGGTGCTGAAGGCCAAGGGCCTGGCCACCGGCCTCGGCGACGAGGGCGGCTTCGCGCCCAACCTCGAGTCCAACCGCGCCGCTCTCGACCTGATCGCCGAGGCGATCGGCAAGGCCGGCTACGAGCTCGGGAAGGACGTCGTGCTCGCGCTCGACGTGGCCGCCTCCGAGTTCTACCAAGACGGGGCCTACCTCTTCGAGGGCGCCAAGAAGACCGCCGAGGAGATGACCGCCTACTACGAGGAGCTCGTCGCGGCCTACCCGATCGTCTCCATCGAGGACCCCCTCGACGAGGAGGACTGGGACGGCTGGAAGGCGATCACCGACGCCATCGGTGACAAGACCCAGCTCGTCGGCGACGACCTGTTCGTCACCAACGTCGAGCGCCTCGCCCGCGGCATCGAGGGCGGCCAGGGCAACGCGCTGCTGGTCAAGGTCAACCAGATCGGCACCCTCACCGAGACCCTCGACGCGGTCGACATGGCCCACCGCGCCGGCTTCAAGACGATGATGTCCCACCGCTCCGGCGAGACCGAGGACACCACCATCGCCGACCTCGCCGTCGCCGTCGGGTCCGGCCAGATCAAGACCGGCGCCCCGGCCCGCTCCGAGCGGGTGGCGAAATACAACCAGCTCCTCCGCATCGAGGACGAGCTCGGCGAGGCCGCTCGCTACGCCGGCGCCTCCGCCTTCCCGCGCTACCAGGCCTGACCCCGTGCGCCGAGTCGGCGCGTCTGTCCCGGTTCCTGCCGCCGAGTCGGCGCAAATGTCCCACCGTTGTGGGGCAGATGCGCCGACTCGGCGTCATTTGGCGGAGCAGTAGCGCCGACTCGGCACGGCTCGGCGGGACAGATGCGCCGACTCGCTGGTCTCGGATGGGAGGATGAACGACGTGGCAACGCAGGGACCGGGACAGCAGAGTCAGAGCAGGCGTGTTCAACGATCCCGAGGCCCACAGGGTCCGGGGCGGCGACCACGTGCTCCCATCCCCGCCCGCCCGGCGTCGATCGGCGGCATCGAGGCGCTGCGCAAGCGGCTGCGCCGGCCGAAGCTGACCGGCCGGGCGATGATGATCATCGTGGTGGCCGCCGTGCTGGTGATCTCCTACGCCTCCTCGCTGCGCGCCTACCTCCAGCAGCGCCACGACATCAACGCGCTCCAGACCGAGATCGCCCAGCGCAAGGAGCACATCAAGCAGCTCGAGGAGCAGACCCGCCGCTGGGAGGACCCGGCCTACGTCCAGCAGCAGGCCCGGGAGCGGTTCGGGTTCGTGATGCCGGGGGAGACGGCGTACGTCGCCCTCGACGAGAACGGCGAGCGGATCCAGACCGAGCCGGAGCTCACCGACCCCGAGTCGGTGGGCAGTGCGGAGCAGCCGAAGGCGTGGTGGGACGATGCGTGGGGTTCCGTGCTGCTGGCCGGTGACCCGCCGGAGCAGACTGGAGAAGGGCCGGAGTCGGAGATCGACCCGCCCAAGCAGAAGAAAGACTGAAGACATGGCGATCGATCCCAAGGACGTGGCCGCGATCGCGGCACAGCTGGGACGCGAGCCACGGGGGATCCACGAGGTCGGGCACCGCTGCCCGTGCTCGCTGCCCGATGTGGTGACCACCGAGCCGCGGCTGCCCAACGGCACCCCGTTCCCCACGACCTTCTACCTCACCTGCCCGCGTGCCGCCTCGAAGATCGGCACCCTTGAGGGCACCCACGTGATGAAGGACATGGAGGCGCGGCTGGCCGAGGACGAGGAGCTCGCCGCGGCCTACGCCAAGGCCCACGAGGCCTACCTCGAGGCGCGCTACGAGCTCGGTGACCCGCCCGAGATCCACGGCATCTCCGCAGGTGGGATGCCGAATCGCGTCAAGTGCCTGCACGTCCTCGCCGGCCAGGCTCTGGCTCAGGGCCCGGGCGTCAACCCGCTCGGCGACGAGGTGCTCGAGCGCCTCGGTGAGTGGTGGAAGTCCGGTCCCTGCGTGGACCTGGAGCTGGAGGACGAGGAGCAGTGACTCGGTGACGAAGGTCGCTGCCATCGACTGCGGCACCAACACGATCAAGCTGCTGATCGCGACGGTCACCGCCGACGGCCTGACCGAGGACGTACGCGAGGCCCGCATGGTCCGCCTCGGCCAGGGCGTCGACCGCACCGGTGTGCTCGCCGAGGAGGCCCTGGAACGGGCCTTCGGGGCCATCGACGAGTATGCGGCGCTGATCCGCGAGCACGGCGTCGAGAAGGTGCGCTTCGTGGCCACCTCGGCCACCCGCGACGCCGCCAACGCGGCGACCTTCACCGACGGCGTACGCGACCGGCTCGGGGTCACGCCCGAGGTCGTCACCGGGGCCGAGGAGGCGGCGCTCTCCTTCGGCGGCGCGGCCCGCAACCTGCGCGGCACCCCTGCGCCGCCGGTGCTGGTCATCGACATCGGCGGTGGTTCGACCGAGCTCATCCTCGGGGAGACAGCAAGCGCAGAGAGGGAAGACGAGGATCACCGCGCGCTGCGCTCGCCGCGCGTCAGCGCGGCGGACAGCATGGACATCGGCTCCGTACGGCTTCATGAGCGTCACCTGCGCTCCGACCCGCCCACCCGGGATGAGATCGAGGCCTGCGTACGCGACATCGACGCCCACCTCGACGCCTGTCCGGTCGACCCGGCGACCGCCACGACCGTGGTCGCGGTCGGCGGCACCATGATCCAGCTGACCATGGGGCTGCTCGAGCTGGACGCGTACGACCGCACCGCGACCGACCACGCCGAGGTCTCGCCCGACGACGTCCACCGGCTCGTCGACCGGCTGCTGGCGATGACGGTCAACGAGCGGCTCGCGCTGCCCTGGATGCATCCGGGCCGAGCCGACGTGATCGCCGCCGGCGGCGTGATCCTCAGTCGGATCCTGAGGCGCTCGAACGTCGACTCTCTGCTCGTCTCCGAGTCCGACATCCTCGACGGAATCGCATGGTCCGTTAGAGACTAGGCATGTCGGGGGACTTGATCTTTGTGTTTGGCGCCTAGGTTTGGGTTCACCGGCGTTTGCCCATCAAACAGAACCAAAGCTGTCTCTCGGAAGGTCAAGAAGTGAAAAAGCTCATCCTGCTTGCCATCGCTGCCGCTGGTGTCGGCGTGCTGGTCAAGAACAAGTCTGAGCAGCTGAAGGCCGGCGCGAACAAGGTCACCAGCGACCCGCGCGTCCAGTCGGCCCTCGCGACCGCCTCGGAGAAGGCGGCGCCCTTGAAGGAGAAGGCTGCTCCTTATGCCGAGGTCGTGAAGGAGAAGGCGGGGCCCTACGCGGCCACCGTCAAGGAGAAGGCCAGTCCTTACGCCGAGCAGGCCAAGGAGAAGGTCTCGGCCGCGGCCGGGGTCGCCTCCGACAAGCTGCACCGGAACGGCTCCGTCCCGGAGTCCACCTCGGAGACCGCCACGACGGCCACTCCGGAGCCCGCCGCCGACCCCTTCGTCCCGGAGGCCCCGGCCGCTCCGGCGGCGCCGGAGTCGACCGGCTCGTCCTCGACCAGCGAGTACGGCGGCTACCCGCCCGCTCCGCCGGCGCCGTCGGCCCCGCAGGCCGGCGTCACCGGTGACCCGCTGACCGACCCGATCGCGCCCGCCGACCCCTACGCCACCGAGGTCCCGGCCCCGCCGGCCGAGTCCGACAAGGCGTCCGACCAGACCTCCTACGACGACCTGGGCGGCGGCGACACCGCGGTCAAGCCGACCCCGGAGGGCGCTCCGGAGTTCGCTCCCGAGCCGGTCGACCCCGCGGAGGAGCAGAAGACCGACAAGTGGTTCCGCGGCTGATCCGCGAGCCGTCGACACCCC
>NZ_JBHVKN010000220.1:0-8167 GCF_042798075.1 Nocardioides sp. NPDC057772 | reverse complement strand
GTGCGATCAGCCCGAGCGACGGCACCATGGCGACCAGCGCGACCCCGGTCAGGGCGGTCGCGACCCACACCGGCCCCAGGCCGCCCGCGCTCGACAGGGTCACCGCTCCGATCGCCGGCCCGGCCGCGGCCCCGACGTTGAGCGCCACGGTCGCGTAGGAGCCACCCATGGTCGGCGCACCGGAGGCCGCGTAGAGCACCCTCGCGATCAGACTGCTGCCGACTGCGAACGCCAGGACACCCTGGACGAACACCAGCACGAGCAGCGGCACCGCGCGGTCGGCGAGCAGACCCAGGAGCAGCCATCCCGCGAGCAGCGCGGGCGAGGCCGCGACGATGACGAGACGGGGGTGCCGGTCGGACAGGCGCCCGGCAGCGGCGACCCCGACGAAGGAGCCGATGCCGAACAGCACCAAAGCCAGCGGCACCCAGACCTGGGCCAACCCGGCCGTGCCGGTGACGATCGGCGCCAGGAAGGTGAACGCGGCGAAGGTGCCTCCGTTGACCAGCGCGCCGAGGAGCATCGCGACGAGCAGGCGCGGCGCTCGCAGCTGCGTGAGCTCGGCGACCAGCGACGGCCCGGGCCGACCCGGTGCCTCCTCTTGAGGGCCGGACCGCACCCCGCTCGCGATCCCGAACGCCGCGGGCACGCACAGCAGCGCGACCGCCCAGAACGTGGCCCGCCACCCCAGGGCCGTACCGAGCAACGCGCCCGCGGGCACACCGGCGACGGTGGCGAGCGTCGTACCCGACAGCAGGACCGCGAGCGCGCGCCCCTTCCGGTCAGGGGCCACCAAGCGGGTCGCGGTGCTGAGCGCGACCGCCAGGAACCCGGCGTTGGCGACGGCTGCCACCACCCGGGACACGAACAGCACGGCGAAGTCCGGCGTGAGGGCGGCGACGACATGGCAGGCGGCGAAGAGTGCCAGACAGCCGAGGAGCGCGACCCGGGCGGGCCAACGGCGCGCGAAGGCGGCCATGACGGGCGCGCCGAGGATCATCCCGACCGCGAAGGCGGAGGTGAGCAGACCGGCGGTCCCGACCGAGACGTCGAGGCCGGCGGCGATGTCCGGCACGAGGCCGGCGAGCATGAATTCCGAGGTGCCCATGGCGAAGACCGCCAGGGCGAGCAGGTAGAGCGCGAGAGGCATGTGGATACTCCGAGGCAGGAAACGGACGGAAGGCGTCTCGTCACCACGGCCAGCACCCAGGGGTGGCCGAACGACCGCCCGCGCGAAACGCGCCGGGGCGGAAGGGGCTGGAACCTCAGTGGTTCAGGGGGCTGACGGCGTGACCGAAAGCCCCCACAGTGGCTGCCTCAGGGCTCGACATGGTCCGTAGGCTACCGCAGCGCCTGACCGGCATACGCCGCCACCGGCTCGACCCGCTGGCTGCGCTTCCACACCCGGAAGCTGTCCTCGTTGTTCCCGCGGCGCCAGTAGCCGGAGATCGACAGGTCGCCACGCGGCATCCCACGCTCGCGCAGCAGGTAGGGACGGATCCGCTGCATCGTGACCTCAGCCTCACCGTGCACGAAGGCGTGGACCCGGCCGAGGAGCCAGGGCAGCTCGCGTACGACTGTCTCGAGGGGCGGGTCGACCGTGGCGTCCACCCAGCGCACGATGACCCCGGCCGGTGCCTCGACCTGCTGGACATGGTCGGCGGAAGGCACCTCGATCACGGCGTAGCCGACCGCGTCGGCAGGCAGCGCCGCCAGCGCCGCCCGGATCGCGGGCAAGCCCGACTCGTCGCCGACGAGCAGATGCCAGTCGGCCGCCGGGTCCGGAGCGTACGTCCCACCCGGCCCGCGCACCGTGAGCACGTCGCCCGGTCCCGCGACGGTCGCGGCCCAACGGCCGGCGACGCCCTCGTCGCCGTGGTGCACGAAGTCGACGGCCAAGGTGCCCTCGGCGACCGAGGGATACAGCGCGGTGTAGGTGCGGCAGACGGTCGACCCGTCGCCGACCGGGATCTCCAGGCGGATGAACCGGTCGGTGCACACGCTGCCCACGAAGGCGGAGAGGTCCTCGGCGCGGAAGTGGACGCGGGTCATACCGGCACTGAGGCGCTGGGTCGAGGTGACCACGACCCGCGTCTCCGGCTTTGTCTCCGGCTTCACCGCGCGAAACATGAGGGGAGCCTAACCTAATTTCCGAGAAATGCAGATGGCGGCCCGCCGACTGCCCTAGAGTTGCGCCGTGCTCTACTCCGCCGGGTTCGAGTTCGAGTATGCCCTGGTGACGGAGTCGCCCGACGTAGGCGCGAGCACGTTTCGCGACTCGGGCGCCTTCCACGACTTCGGGGATCTCGACTTCGCCGCCCTTCAACGCGCCCTCGCCGACGGCTCCGGCGCCACCGACGACGGCCTCGTCCGCGGTGACCTCGGCATCAAGAGCGGCTACTGGTACCTCGAGGGCGACGAGCGGTTCGACGCCGACGGCACCTTCACCACGATGCTGGTCAAGGGCGTCGAGATCCGCACCCCGATCTGCGCCAGCACCACCGATGCCGCCGACCGGCTCGTCGACCTGCAGGGCGACATCGCCAAGCGTCTCGAGCCCCTCGGTCTGCACCTGGGCATCGTCGGCTTCAACCCGGTCCGCGAGGCGTACGTCCTCGACCCGCCGCTCAACGAGTGGGAACGGCAGATGCGGGCCGAGCACCGGGAGTACGACCACGCCGAGGTCTCCAACCTGAGCTACGGCCCCGACATCAACCTCTCCTTCCCCGGGCTCTCCGCGGCACAGGTGGTCGAGGTGACCCGTCGCCTGACCCACTACAGCCCCTTCATGGTGCCGTTCAGCTTCAGCTCGCCCTTCCACGCGGGCCGGCGCTGGCGCGGCCCCAGCAAGCGCACCTACGAGCGCACCTGGCGGCGGGTGGCGGCGCGCTGCTTCGTCGAACCGCCTGAGGGTGCCGAGCCCACCATGGTGCACAAGCCCCGGATCCCGCGCGAGGACGGGCGTATCGAGTTCAAGGCCTACGACGCCTTCCTCACCCGTGACCTGCTGCTCGCCGGCGCGGCGCTGACCCTCGGCGTCTGCCTCGCCGAGGATCTTCCGGGTCTTGCCGACAGACCCAGCCGCGACCTGCACCAACGCGCAGCGACCGCCGCGTTCGCCGACCCCGAGATCGCCGCAGGTGCGCGCGAGGTGATCGCGGCCGCCCGTCGCGCGCTCGCCGGCATGCCGGAGGCCGGCCACCTGGATGGTCTGGACCAGTTGCTGAGCGAGGGACGCACCCCAGCCGATAGCCTTCTGGACGCATATTCGCGCACCGGCCTGATGTACCACCCGGAAGGACTTCGTTGACTGATCTCCCCGCCGACCTGCCCGCCGACCTGACCGCTGAACTTCCCCCTGAGGCCGATGTGGCGATCTGCGGAGCAGGGCCGATCGGCGCCGCTACGGCCTACTTCCTGGCGCGGATGTCCCCGGAGCTGCGGATCGTGGTGCTCAGCGACGACCCCGCCGACGACCCCGGCCACGTCTCCACCTACCGCTACTCCGGCGGCAGCATCCGGTGGACCTGGGCCGACCCGCTCAAGCGGGAGATGACCACCGAGACCGCCGAGTTCGTGCAGAGCCTGCTCGCCGAGGGCGTCGACCTGGCCGCGATCGAGAACACCTACCACCTGCTCCACACCGGTGAGCACATTCCCGCGCTCAACATCTCCGCGTCCCGGCTGGTCTCCCACCTGCTGGAGCGGGCCGCCGACGCCGGTGCGCAGATCGTGCCCCGTGCGGTCGTCGAAGGCGTACGTCCCGACGGCTCGGGCCACCTGGTCGACACCGCTCGCGGCACCATCCGCGCGGAGCGCGTCCTGGTCGCGCTGGGCGCCGCCAACGCCCGACTCTTCCCGCAGACCGACGCCGAGCTCGAGAAGCGCCAGCTCTTCGTGCTCGACCTCCCGGTCCCGCCCGAGCGCGAGCGGATGCCGCACACGATCGTGCCGGTCGGCGACGGCTACGGCTACGCCTTCGTGAAGTCGGTCGAAGGGCGCCTGCGGGTCCTGGTCGGCCAGGAGGACATCGTCGAGGACGAGGACCTCAGCGGTCCCGTCGACCATTGGGAGACCCTCCTGGAGCGTGGCCTCGCGACCGCCCTCCCCTGGCTCCGCGAGGCGCAGGTCGAGCAGATCCTGTGGGGCGTCGACGTCGCCCAGAAGAAGCTCGTCCTGGACGAGCCCGCGCCCGGCCTGCTCCTGGCCGGGTGTGGCAGCTCGGTCCGCTCCTCGGCCTGGCTGGGACGTACGCTCGCCGAGCGGCTGGCGGCCTAGTCCGGAGTCAGCCCTCCAGCTCGGCCCGGGTCGGCGGGTTGGCACCGGCGCGCGAGACGGTGACGGCCGCCGCCCGGACGCCGTGGGCGAGCACCTCACGCCGGTCGCGGTCGAAGTCGTCCCAGAGCGCGTCGACCAGGCCGGCGGAGAAGGTGTCGCCGGCACCGATGGTGTCCACGACGGTCACCTTCCGAGCCTCGACGTCGATCCGCTCAGACGCGGTGATCCAGCTGGCCCCGTCGCCGCCGCGGGTCACCGCGACCGCGCCGGCACCGAGCTCGAGCAGCCGCGCGGCGGCCTTGTCGAGCCCGATCCCGGGATAGAGGGTCTCCAGGTCCTCGTCGCTGGCCTTGACCACATCGGCGTACGCCGTCGCCCGCTCGATCCGCGAGACGATCTCCGGACCGGTCCCGGTCAGCGTGGGCCGCATGTTGATGTCGTAGAGGACGCGAACCGAGTCCGGGAGTCCGTCGAGCAGCGCGAAGACCGTCTCCGCGCCGGGCGAGAGCACCGGGGCGAGTGAGCCGATGTGCACGAACCGCGGCGTCCCCACCTCGACCTCACCGAGCTTCCACTCCAGGTCGAAGACGTAGGTCGCCGACCCGTCGGCCGTGATGGTCGCCTGCGCGGTCGAGGTGCGGTCGAGCGCATGCGGGTCGCAGGCCATCACGACGCCCGAGTCAGCCAGGTGAGCAGCCAAGGAGCGCCCGCGAGCATCATCAGCGAACGAAGCAGCGAATCGCACCGGCCGGCCGAGGCGGCCGAGCGCCACGGCGACGTTGGCGCCGCTCCCGCCGGGGTGGTCCCGGGTCACGCCGTCAGCCGTCGTGACCACGTCGACCAGTGCCTCACCTATCACCAAAACGTCGGCAGCGGCATTGTCACGATCCAGGCTGGTCACGGCGGCAGGGTAGCAACTCGGCGTATGAGCTGGTTTTCCGGGGTTGACCAGCAGAAACCGCCTACTGTCCAGTAACCCACCGCGGATGGGCAGCCGCTCTCGACCGCGTGCGACCATTGAGGATGTGACCGAAGAATCCACCGAGACGACTGGTGGTCCGCAGGGCCCGACCCCCGCCCAGCCGACCGTAATCCACGAGGGTCTACCGACCCAGCTTCCGGACATCGATCCCGAAGAGACCAGTGAGTGGCTCGGCTCGTTCGACGCGATGCTCGAGTCGAGCGGACGCGAGCGGGCCCGCTACCTCATGCTGCGTCTTCTGGAGCGCGCCCGGGAGCAGTCCGTCGGCGTACCTGCCCTGCGAAGCACCGACTACATCAACACCATCCCCTCCGACCGCGAGCCGTGGTTCCCGGGCGATGAGGACATCGAGCGACGCATCCGCGCCTTCATCCGCTGGAACGCCGCGGTCATGGTCTCCTCCGCCAACCGCAAGGGCCTCGAGGTGGGTGGCCACATCGCCACCTACCAGTCCTCCGCGAGCCTCTACGAGGTCGGCTTCAACCACTTCTTCCGCGGGAAGGACCACCCCGGCGGCGGCGACCAGGTCTTCATCCAGGGCCACGCCTCCCCCGGCATCTACGCGCGCGCCTTCCTCGAGGGCCGGCTCACCGAGGAGCAGCTCTTCCGCTTCCGCCAAGAGGTGCAGCACGGCGTCGGTCAGGGCATCTCCAGCTACCCGCACCCGCGTCTGATGCCGGACTTCTGGGAGTTCCCGACGGTGTCGATGGGTCTGACCGGGATCAACTCGATCTACCAGGCCCGGTTCAACCGCTACCTGCAGAACCGCGGCATCAAGGACACCTCCGACCAGCGCGTGTGGGCGTTCCTCGGCGACGGCGAGATGGGTGAGCCCGAGTCGCTCGGCGCCATCCGCGTCGCCGCCCGCGAGGAGCTCGACAACCTCGTCTGGGTGGTCAACTGCAACCTGCAGCAGCTCGACGGCCCGGTGACCGGCAACGGCAAGGTCATCCAGGAGCTGGAGTCCAACTTCCGCGGTGCCGGCTGGAACGTCATCAAGGTCATCTGGGGCCGTGAGTGGGACCAGCTGCTCGCCAAGGACGTCGACGGCGTCCTGGTCAACAAGATGAACTCCACCCCCGACGGCCAGTTCCAGACCTATTCGGTCGAGACCGGTGCCTACGTCCGGGAGAACTTCTTCGGCTCCGACCCGCGCCTGCGCAAGATGGTCGAGCAGATGAGCGACGAGCAGATCCGCAAGCTCCCGCGCGGTGGCCACGACTACCGCAAGGTCTACGCCGCCTTCGACGCGGCCACCAAGACCGTCGGTCAGCCGACCGTCATCCTGGCCCACACCATCAAGGGCTGGACGATCGACGCTCTGGAGGGCAAGAACGCCACCCACCAGATGAAGAAGCTGACCATGGCGGACCTGAAGAAGTTCCGCGACCGTCTGCTCCTGCCCATCTCCGACAAGGAGCTCGAGGCGACCTACGAGCAGACCGGCGCGGCACCGTTCTTCAACCCGGGTCCGGAGTCCGCCGAGATCGAATACATGATGGAGCGCCGCAAGCAGCTCGGCGGCCCGCTCCCCCAGCGCCGGGTCGAGTTCAAGCCGCTCACCCTGCCGGGCGACAAGGTCTACTCCGAGCTCAAGCAGGGCTCCGGCAAGAACAAGATCGCCTCCACGATGGCCACCGTCCGGCTCCTCAAGGACTGGATGCGTGACCCCGAGATCGGCAAGCGCATCGTCCCGATCGCGCCGGACGAATACCGCACCTTCGGCATGGACGCGATGTTCCCCAGCGCCAAGGTCTACAACCCGGGCGGCCAGCAGTACGAGAGCGTCGACCGGAAGTTGTTGCTCTCCTACAAGGAGTCCGCGCAGGGCCAGCTGCTCCACGAGGGCATCTCCGAGGCGGGGGCGCTGGCTTCGGCGACCGCTGCCGGCACTGCGTACGCCACTCACGGCGAGCCGATGATCCCGTTCTACATCTTCTACTCGATGTTCGGGTTCCAGCGCACCGGCGACTCCATCTGGGCGATGGCCGACATGATGGGCCGCGGCTTCCTGATCGGCGCCACCGCCGGCCGCACCACGCTGACCGGTGAGGGCCTGCAGCACGCCGACGGTCACTCCCCGCTGCTGGCAGCGACCAACCCGGCGGTCGTGCACTACGACCCGGCCTTCGCCTACGAGGTCTCGCACATCATGCAGAGCGGCCTCGAGCGGATGTACGGCACCTCCGAGGAGCACCCGCACGGCGAGGACGTCATCTTCTACCTGACCGTCTACAACGAGCCGGTCAGCCAGCCCAAGGAGCCCGAGGGCGTCGATGTCGAGGGCATCCTGAAGGGCATCCACCAGGTCTCGACCGCTTCGGGCGAGGGCCCCCGGGTCCGCCTGCTCGCCTCGGGCGTCGGCTACCCGTGGATCGAGGAGGCGGCCCGCCTCCTCGAGGAGGAGTGGGGAGTCAAGGCCGACACCTGGTCGGTCACCTCGTGGAACGAGCTCGCTCGCGACGCCATCGACGCCGAGCAGTGGAGCCTCAACCACCCGGGCGAGACCCCGCGCACGCCGTACGTCACCGAGAAGCTGTCGGCGTCCACCGGCCCCGTCATCGCGGTCTCCGACTACATGCGGGCCGTCCCGCTGCAGATCGCCCGCTGGGTCCCGGACGACTACCGCGTCCTCGGCGCCGACGGGTTCGGCTTCGCCGACACCCGCCCGGCCGCGCGTCGCTTCTTCCAGATCGACGCCCAGTCCGTCGTCGTCCAGGCCCTTCAGGCCCTGGCCGAGGCCGGCGAGATCGACGCGTCGCTGGTGAAGAAGGCCTTCGACGCCTACCGCATCGACGACCCAACGGCCACGAAGGGCATCATGCAGGAGGGCGGCGACGCCTGAACCGTGGCGCCGAGTCGGCGCATCTGACCCCGTGTCTGGTGAAGCGAAGCGAGCCAGAGGGG
>NZ_JBHVKN010000219.1:0-8224 GCF_042798075.1 Nocardioides sp. NPDC057772 | reverse complement strand
GATGTGGGTGCGTGGTAGCTCCACACCTCACCCGGAGGTCTTCGTCATGATCCAGCCGACCCGCCGTACCTAACGTCCGTGATCAGAACAGCTAGGTCAGGATGGCTCCCTTCGACGTCCTCGAGGATGAGCGCGACCCAGTCGCCGTCGTCGTACGACGCCTCCAGCCGCGCCCAGAGCGGGTGCTCGCCGATCAGCTCCAGGACGGTGATCTCGCGGCGGAACAGGGTCGGCGTGTGCGGGTTGAGGTCGAGCCCGACCGCCTTCACGAACGCGCGACGACCGTCCGCGCACACCAGCCGCGCGGCACAGCCCGGCGACATGCCACCCACCTGGTCCGCGTACGAGATCACGCGGGAGTCGAGGGTCGACTCGATCCACCCGGTCACGTGGGGCGGGACGTCGGAGAATGAGATGCGTCTGCCGACCGCTCGTGGTGCTGTCACCCGCGCCATGATCCCGGCGCGGGCGCAGCGGTTGCCACTGGTTATCCCTGCACGGCCAGGTAGTGAGGGCTGTGCATCAGCCCGATCAGATTGCCGAACGGGTCGGCGACCGTGGCGATCTCCCAGCCCGGCTCGCCGAGCGGTCGCGGCGCGGCGAGGCCGGTCGCGCCGAGTGAGAGCAGATGGTCGTACGACTTCTGCACGTCGTCGACGTGCCAGTGCATGATCGCGCCCGCTCGGCTGGCGGTGGAGCAGCCGTCGGGGGCGTATCGGCGGTCGAGCAGACCGAGCTCGTCCTGGCTGTCGCCGATGCGGAACTCTACGTACGCCGGCTCCTCGGCGTTGGGACGTACGAAGTAGGGATCGACGTCGAGCAGTTCCTGATACCAGGCTTCGGCCGCCTTCACGTCGTCGACGAGGTAGTTGATGGTGGTGAATCCGCGGAACATGGCGCTCATCCTTTCGTGGTGGTGAGATCCATGCTTCCGTTCAAAGTGCTCACGTCATGAGCACTTTGTATGGAATGTTCTGAGTGTGAGAGCCGAGCGGATGATCGCGACCCTCCTGCTGCTGCAGGCGCGTGGCCGGGTGACCGCGGCCGAGCTGGCCACCGAGCTGGAGGTCTCGGTCGCCACCGCTCGCCGCGACCTCGAGGCGCTGTCGGTGGCCGGCGTGCCCGTCTACCCGCAGGCGGGCAGGGGCGGCGGCTGGTCACTCGTCGGCGGCGCGCGCACCGACCTCAGCGGGCTGACCGGTCCCGAGTCGCAGGCGCTGTTCGCGCTGCTGGGTCCGGGTGCGGGCGCCTCGGCCGAGGCGCAGCAGGCGCTGCGCAAGCTCCTCCGGGCGCTGCCGAGCCCGTTCCGGGCAGACGCGGTCGCGGCCGCGGAGGCCGTACGTCTCGACGCTGCGTCCTGGGGCGAGCTCCGCCGCTCCCGGCCCGAGATCGTGCAGGCAGTGCAGCAGGCGGTGATCGAGCGGAGGCGGGTGCGCGTGAACTACACCAACCGCACCGGAGAGGTCAGTGCGACGCTGCTCGACCCGCTCGGCCTGGTCGCCAAGGACGACCTGTGGTACCTCTTGGCGACCCGCGAGAACAGTCCTGACGTACGCACCTACCGCATGGACCGGGTCGCCTCGGTGGAGGTGACCACGCAGGAGGCGGAGCGGCCCGAGGACTTCGACCTGGCCCGCGAGTGGCAGCGGGTCGTGGCGTACGTCGAAGGACGCCGCGCTCGGGTCCGGGCCACCGTGCTGCTGCGGCGTCGCCATCTGTGGGTGCTGCGGGACCATTTCGGCACCTACCTCGAGGTGGTCGGTGACGCGTCACCCGTCGACGAGGAGGAGCGGATCGAGGTGACCGTCGCCGCACACACCGCCAGGTCCCTCGCCGAGCAGCTGGCTGGATGGGGAGCGATGATCGAGGTCACCGGACCTGAGGACGTATGCCAGGAGCTGGCACGGATCGGGGCCGAGCTGGCGGCTGCGTACGGCTGAAGGTCGAGCAATTTCGGCTAAGCGGGTCGTCGGCCCCGGATGGTCTACTCGGAGGGAGATCATCTGAGGAGGGTGAATGCGCACGGAACAGGTTCGGTTCCCGAAGGAGTACGGCACGCCGAGTGAGCTGCTGGCGTGGGAGGACGTACGCCAGCAGCTGATCGAGGCGAAGCAGTTCTGGTTCGCGTTCGAGAGGCCCGGGCGGAGTCCGCACGTGACGCCGCTGGACGGGATCTGGTTCGAGGAGAAGCTGGTCTACGGCGGGAGCCCGGAGACGCTGCACCGGCGGCTGGCCGCGGCGCACCCGAAGGTGACGGTCAACCTGCCGGACCCGTGGAAGCTGGTGGTCATCGAGGGTGAGGTGCGGGAGACGAGCTTCGCTCCTGAGGTCGCCGAGGAGATTGCGGGGCTGCTGAACGCGAAGTATCCCGAGTACGGCGAGAACGTCTTCAAGCCGGAGCACTACACCGACGGGGTGCCCGCCGTGCATCCGAGCCGGATCCGGGCGTGGACGTCGTTCCCCAAGGACGCGACGGCATTCGTCTTCGACTGATCTGCGGCCGGCCCGTTGTAGTCTCCCGGGGATGCATTTCACCGAGTACGACACCCGGGTGGCCGCGTACGCCGTCATCGTCGACGCAGGGCGGATCCTGCTGAGCTGGTTCAACGGCAACCACCGCACCGAGCCCGGATGGACGCTCCCGGGCGGCGGTGTCGACTACGGCGAGCAGATGCCCGACGCGGTCAGACGTGAGGTGAAGGAGGAGACCGGCTACGACGTCGAGGTCGGGGCTCCGCTGACGACCAACGTGTACGTCGTGCCGTTCGAACCGGGTCGCCGGCCCTACCAGTCCACCCGGGTGATCTTCGAGGCGCGGATCGTCGGGGGTGAGCTGGGCACGCTGGAGGTCGACGGAACCACCGACTTCGCCGAGTGGGTCCCGCTCGAGAAGGCGGCCGCGGTGCCCACGTCGGCCGCCGACATCGTTCACCTCGGGATCGAGGCCTGGAGGGCTCAGTCCACCCAGTAGTTGTCGTGGAGCTTGTAGAACTCGGCCATGTCGTCCGGGCTGAGCTCGGTGCCCTCGGCCAGCTCGCGCAGCCCCTCGAAGTAGCCCTCCCGCGGCGCGCCCGGGGTGAAGTGGAGCAGCATCGAGGCGGGTTCGTCGGTGGTGTTGCGGAAGCCGTGCAGACCCCCGACCGGCACGTGCACGAAGTCGCCGGCGCCGGCCGGGATCCACTCCTCGCCGTTGTAGATCCGCACCGTCCCGGTCAGCACGTAGAACGACTCGGCGACCGCGCGGTGGAAGTGTGGTCCCGGGCCGGTCTCGCCCGGACCGAAGTGCCAGCGGTAGAGCCCGTAGTCGCCCGCGGTGGTCGCGCCGGTGGCGAGATAGTCGACCTTCACGCCGTTGGGATAGGTCAGATCGGGCGCGGTCTTGTCGGGACGATAGAACGCCGAGACCTCACCGGCCTCGCCGTCGTAGCGCTCGGGCGGGTAGGGAACGCCCTTGGTCCCCATCGACTCTGGAAGTGACATGGGCCCAAACCTGCCCGATCGGTCGGGGGTTGGGAAGCGGATTTAGGGTTGCCGCTGTGACGCTCGTGCCCGACTCCTTCCTGGCGCTCGCGGCCAACGGGCCGTCGTGGGCCGCGTGGCTCGAGGAGCTCCCGGCGCTGCTCCGCGACCTGGTCGAGGAGTGGTCGCTGACGATCGACGGTCCGACCACTCACGGCAACTGCGCGGCCGTGCTCCCGGTCCGCACCGCCGACGGCGAGGCCGCGGTGCTGAAGGTCGGCTGGCCCCACTGGGAGGCCGAGCACGAGGCGCTGGCGCTGCAGGTGTGGGGCGGTCGGGGTGCCGTACGTCTGCTGCGGGCCGACCCGAAGCGGTTCGCGCTGCTGCTCGAACGTCTGCACACCGAGGACCTCTCGCAGATGTGGGACGTGCAGGCCTGCGAGCTCGTGGCCGGGTTCTACCGGCGGCTGCACGTGGCGGCTCCGCCGCAGCTGCGTACGTTGTCGCAGCAGGCCGCACGCTGGGCCGACGAGCTGGGGGAGAAGAGCCGGCGGCTCCCGGTGCCGCCGCGGATGGTCGAGCAGGCCCGGTCGATCGCACGCGACTTCGCCCGCGACGAGGCCACCGACGGTCGGCTGATCCACACGGACCTGCACTTCGAGAACGTCCTGCGCAGCGATCGTGAGGAGTGGCTGGTCATCGACCCGAAGCCGCTCTCCGGCGACCCGCACTACGAGCTCGCGCCGATGCTCTGGAACCGCTTCGACGAGTACGCGGGGCGGATCCGCGACGGCGTACGCGACCGCTTCTTCGCCCTCGTCGACGCCGCCGAGCTCGACGAGGACCGCGCCCGGGCCTGGGTGGTGCTGCGGCTCCTCGTCAACGTCAAGGACGAGGTCGAGGACAACCCGGACCCCGACAAGGACTGGATCACCGCGATGATCTCCGTCGCGAAGGCCGTTCAGGACTGAGAAACTCGTTCGACCGGTGCCGGACCCGGCGGCACAATCGCCCCGTGCCCATCGTGCGAAGCGTCAACATCGGTCAGTCCAAGCCGGCGGAGTGGGCGGAGGTGGGCGCCACCTCGATGGAGAAGATCGCGACACCCGAGCCGGTGACGGTCGGCCCGGAAGGCATCGTCACCGACACCCAGACCGACCGCCGCCACCACGGTGGCGCGGAGCAGGCGGTCTACGCCTTCGCCCGCGAAGACCTCGACGCGTGGGGCTCGCGGCTGGGTGCGCCGCTTCGTGACGGACAGTTCGCCGAGAACCTCACCACCGAGGGGATCGACGTCAACGCGGCCCTGGTGGGGGAGCAGTGGCGGATCGGGACGGTGCTGCTGCAGATCTGCAGCGTGCGTACGCCGTGCAACGACTTCAAGAACTGGATGGGTGTCTCCGGCTACGACAACGCCCAGTGGGTCAAGAAGTTCACGGCAGAGGCGCGTCCGGGCCCCTACCTCCGGGTCCTCGAGGAGGGGCAGCTGCAGGCCGGCGACGAGATCGTCGTCGTCCACCGCCCCGACCACGGCATCACCGTCTCCTCGCTCTTCAAGGCCCTCACCACCGACCGTTCTCTGCTGCCATCGCTGATCGGCATCGAGGGGCTCGGGGACAAGCCGCGTGCCGCGGCTGAGAAGTACGTCGCGGCCCAGTGAGCATCCGGGAGAGCCTCTTCGTCCTCAAGGATCGCGACTTCGGGTGGTTCTTCGCCTCGCGGTTCGTCAACCTCGCCGGGTCGTCGATGTCGCACGTGGCGCTTGCGTTCGCGGTGCTCGAGGTGACCGACTCGGCCTCCGCGCTGGGTTACGTGGTCGCTGCGCACACCATCCCGATGGTCGTGTTCCTGCTGGTCGGAGGGGTGATCGCCGACAGGTTCCCGCGGCGGCTGGTGCTGCAGCTGAGCAACGTCGCCTCGGCCGCGACGCAGGCCGCCGCTGCGGCGCTGATCATCACCGGGCAGGCCGAGATCTGGCACCTGGTCGTCCTGGAGGCGATCAACGGCACCACGATGGCGATGGCGTTCCCGGCGATGCAGGGGATGGTGCCGCAGCTGGTGGCGAAGAAGGACCTGCAGCCGGCCAACCTGCTCCTCTCGATGTCGCGCGGCACCCTGACGATCCTGGGCCCCTCGGTCGCGGCGGCGCTCGTCGTCGGCGTCGGAGCCGGCTGGGCGCTGGCGGTCGATGCGCTGACCTGGCTGCTCGCGGCGCTCTTCCTGCTCCCGGTGCGGATCCCGCCGCGTCCGGCGGACGCAGAGAAGACCTCGGCCCTCGAGGACCTGCGCGCCGGGTGGACCTATTTCCGGGGCACCACCTGGCTGTGGGTCGTCGTGGTCGCCTTCATGGTCCTCAACGCGATCCAGTCGGGCGGGCTCAACGTGCTGGGGCCTGCGTACGCGAAGTCTTCCTCGCTCGGTGTCGAGGGCTGGGGCCTGGCGAACTCGGCGCTCGCGGCCGGGATGCTCGTCATGACGATCGTGCTGATGCGGGCCACGATCCGGCGTCCGCTGCGCGCGGGGATGTTCGGGATCATGACGTTCTCGCTGCCCTTCTTCACGCTCGCGCTGTGGCCGGAGACCGTCCCGTTCATCATCGCGATGGCCGTCGCCGGCGCTGGGATCGAGATCTTCAGCCTCGGCTGGAGCCTCGCGATGCAGGAGAACGTTCCGGAGGAGATGCTCTCGCGCGCCTACTCCTACGACGCGCTCGGCTCCTTCCTCGCGATGCCCGTCGGACAGCTGCTCTACGGTCCGCTGGCAGCTTGGTTCGGGGAGCGGCCGGTCTTCCTGGTCAGCGGCATGCTCTACGCCGCGGTCTGCCTTGCCGCGCTCGCGGTGCCGTCGGTGGTTAGGCTGCAACGCGTCGAGCAACCTGCCACCGAAGGAACGCCCGCATGAGCCTGAACACCGCTGTCGTCGACGAACTCTTCCAGCAGCGCTTCGAGGAGAACCTGACTCCGGGCCTGGCGTATGGAGTCGTACGTGGCTCCGAGCTGCTCCACACCGGCGCGTTCGGGGCGACGACCGAAGGTGGTCCGGCGCCGACCGCGGAGAGCGTCTTCCGGATCGCGTCGATGTCGAAGTCGTTCACGGCGGCCGCGGTGCTGCTGCTGCGCGACCGCGGGCTGGTCGACCTCGACGAGGCGATCGCGCAGTACGTGCCCGAGCTCGTCGACCAGGCTCCCTACTCCGCCGACTCGCCGGCGGTGACGTTGCGGCTGCTGCTCTCGATGTCGGCCGGGCTGCCGACCGACGACCCGTGGGGCGACCGGCAGGAGTCCCTGTCCTACGAGGCCTTCGGGACGTTCCTCGACGGAGGCTTCTCGACCGGGCAGGAGCCGGGGGTCGGGTTCGAGTACTCCAACCTCGGCTACGCGCTGCTCGGCCGCGCGATCGAGAACGTCGTGGGCGGCGACTCGCCCGAGGGGGCCAACCGCGACTTCGTCGAGCACGAGCTGCTGGCGCCGCTGGGCATGACCTCCTCGGCCTACTCGCCTGATGCGGTCCCGAATCGGGTGCCCGGTCATGTGCCGCCGCTGCACCCGGCCTGGGCCGGCGACCGGCTCGAGGGGCCGCCGACGTGGGCACCGACCGCGCCGATGTCGTCGGGGTCGTTCGCGGCGATGGGTGGTCTGCACTCCTCGGTCGCCGACCTGGCGCGCTGGGTCGGTGGGTTCCTGGGCGCCTTCTCCTCCGCCGCCGACGGGCACCCGTTGTCGAAGGCATCCCGGCGCGAGATGCAGCAGCTGCACCGGTTCGGGTCGGTGTCGGCCTCGCTCGGGTTCGACGGCCCCGATGCCGGGGTCGGGGCGCTCGCCGCCGGCTACGGCTACGGCCTGATGGTCGACCACGACAGCCGGCTCGGACAGATCGTCCACCACTCCGGCGGCTACCCCGGCTACGGCTCGCGGATGGTCTGGCACCCCGCGACCGGTCTGGGTGTGATCACGCTGTCCAACAGCACCTACGCCGGCGCCTACCCGACCGCGATGACCGCGCTGCGCTCCCTGGTCTCCGAGGAGCTCTCCGGGGGAGGGCCGCACCGGTTCTCGGCGGCGGTCAAGGGCCTGCGGCCGCGACTCGACTCGGCGCTGGAGGCCGCGGTCGAGCGGCTGCGTACGTTCGATCCTTCGGGTGCTGAGGTGTTCGCGCTGCCGTCGCTGTTCGCCGACAACGTCGAGCTCGACGCCCCCGACGCCGGCCGACGCGTACAGATCACCCAAGCGCGCGCCAAGGTCGGGCTGCCGCTGGGCGGCGCGCCCTACGGCTACTTCTCCCGCGCCATGGGCGTCGCGCTCGCCGTGGTACCTGCCGAGCGTGGCCGCTACGACATCGAGGTCATGCTCTCGCCGGAGGCCGAGCCGCGCATCCAGACCCTGCGCATCAACGCCGTCCCCGACGCCCACCCGAGCGTCGTCGCCGCCGCCCGTGCCGCCCTGGAGGAGGACTGTCCGGTCATCGCGGCGATGCGCGCCTTCGGTGTGCCCGAGCTGATCACCACGCCGCTGTCCGGTGACGGCGGCTCGGCCAAGGCCGACTTCCTCGTCGTCGCCGGTGCCACCTACTGGAAGGTCGCGGTCGCCAAGAAGACCACCGTCACCGCTTTCCCCACCGCCGACCACCCCCGCCTCACCTACCTCGCCTCCGCGCTCCGCGGCTGACCCTTCCCTGCCGAAGCGTCACCCGCGTCGGCCGAAGCGTCACTCCCGTCGGCCGAAGGGGCAACGTCGTGCCCACTCGGCCGACCTAACCGACGTCTCGG
>NZ_JBHVKN010000218.1:0-8234 GCF_042798075.1 Nocardioides sp. NPDC057772 | reverse complement strand
CGACAACTACACTCAAACATCCGTCGGCAGCGACAGTTGTGTAAAACCCACATATTCTGGGGTGAGAAACCGCTGGTTGCAGACCGAGATACCTCGGTCTGCAACCACTTCCTTCGCGGAACTCCGCGAGGGGAGTGAGCGCTCACCGAGTTACCTCGGTGAGCATCCACACAGCTCAGCAGCCGCCGGCGACGGCGGGGAGGACAACGACCTGGTCGCCGTCCTTGAGCTCGGCGTCGAGACCGCCGATGAAGCGGACGTCCTCGTCGTTGATGTAGACGTTGACGAAGCGGCGCAGGTCACCGTTGTCGATGAGGCGCTCCTTGATGCCGGAGTGGTTCGCCTCGAGGTCGTCGATGAGCGCGCTCAGGGTCTTGCCCTCGGCGCTGACTGCCTTCTCACCGGCGGTGTAGGTGCGGAGGATGGTCGGGATCTTGACCTCGATGGCCATGGGTTCGTTCTCCTAGATGTAGGTGTTGCGCGTCACGACAACGTCGGGACGATGGTGATTTCTTCCTCGGTGACGTTGCCGTCGACGATCCGGAACGACCGGAACTCGACCGGGCCGTCGTCATTGCCGTGCTCTCGGGTGCTGACCAGCACGTAGTGGGCGTTCGGCTCCATCGCCAACCCGATGTCGGTGCGGGACGGGTAGGCCTCGGTGGCCGTGTGGGAGTGGTAGACGATCACCGGCTCCTCGTCGTTCGCGTCCATCTCCTTGTAGAGCTGGAGCAGATCGGTCGAGTCGAACTCGTAGAAGGTCGGCGAGCCCGCGGCGTTGATCATCTCGATGAACCGCTCGGGCCGGTCGGACCCCTCAGGGCCCGCGACGATCCCGCACGCCTCGTCGGGATGGTCGCGCTTCGCGTGAGCGACGATCGCGTCGTACGTCGCCTGGTCGATGGTCAGCACAGGATCAGCCTAGGCGGCACGAGCCGACGGCCGGTCTTTGCCCAGGTTGCGGACATCGGCCTCCGGACCACGTCGCGTTGGTGTAGGACCGGCTCAGCTCGCGGCGACGAGGGCCTCGACGATGGTCTCCTGCAGGATCCCGACCCACTGGTAGATCCCGTAGACCTGGCCGGCGGGGTCGTCCTCGGGCAGCGAGTCCCAGAAGTCCTCGTCGCCCTCCTCGACGCCGAGCCTGGTCGCCAGCGCGAGCCGGATGTCGGTGAAGGAGCGCATCCACGCCTCGGCGTCGCCGATGGAGAGCTCGACGTCGATGACGAGCCCGTCCTCGTCGAGCTCGGGCGGCAGCCCGGCCTCCTCGAGGGAGTCGATGATCGTGGAGGCGGCGCGCGCCTTGCCGTCGCGGAGTCCGCCCTCGGTGAACCGACGGAACTCCCCGGCCGCCTCGGCGTCGTCGCCGTAGGCCGAGGGGAACAGGCGCTTCAGCACCGGGTCCTCGGGCTCCGTCGTCGGCCCCGAGAAGTCGAGCAGCGCCTCGAGGGGGTCGTCGCTCTCCGCCGGCGCCGCGACCTCGTTGCGCAGCAGCTCGACGAGCTGCGAGGCCAGCGAGCGGAGCAGGTCGGCCTCGAACCCCGAGAAGGTCGCGATGATCTGCTTGCTGCGGCGGTGGTAGCTGAACCCGCCCATCAATCCTGCTTCTCCAGCGTCGCCCACAGTCCGTACTCGTGCATCGCCTGCACGTCGCGCTCCATCTCCTCGCGCGAGCCGGAGGAGACGGCCGACTTGCCGTCGTTGTGCACCTCCATCATCAGCTTCTCCGACTTCTTCTTGGAGTAGCCGAAGTACTTCTGGAAGACGAAGGTGACGTAGGACATCAGGTTGACCGGGTCGTTCCAGACGATGGTCACCCACGGGGTCGCGGGCGCGACGAGGTCATCGACCTCGGGCTCGTCGAGCTCCACTGGGCTTGGCGCGCTCATACAGACCATCGTGCCACGATGTGCTGGTGGACTCGACAGCGGACTCGACCGCGCTCCTGACAGATCACTACGAGCTGACCATGCTCCAGGCAGCCCTGAAGGCGGGCACGGCGGAGCGCCGTGCCGTCTTCGAGCTCTTCCCCCGGCGCCTGGCCGGCGGGCGGCGCTACGGCGTGGTGGCCGGGGTCGGCCGGGCGCTCGATGCCATCGAGGCGTTCCGCTTCGACTCCGAGCAGCTGGCCGTCCTGGAGGGCGTCGTCGACGGCCCCACCCTGGAGTGGTTGGCCGGCTACCGCTTCACCGGCGACGTCTGGGGGTACGCCGAGGGCGAGACCTTCTTCCCGCACTCGCCGCTGCTGGTCGTCGAGGCCAGCTTCGCCGAGGCGGTCGTCCTGGAGACGGTGCTGCTCTCGATCTACAACCACGACTCGGCCATCGCGACCGCGGCGTCCCGGATGACGATGGCGGCCGGCGAGCGGCCCTGCATCGAGATGGGCTCGCGGCGTACCCACGAGTCGGCCGCGATCGCCGCCGCCCGTGCGGCCTACGTGGCCGGGTTCACCGCCACCTCCAACCTCGCCGCCCGCGCCCGCTTCGGCGTGCCCACCACCGGCACCTCGGCGCATGCCTTCACCCTCCTGCACGACACCGAGGAGCAGGCCTTCCGCGCGCAGGTCGCCTCCCTCGGCAAGGGCACCACGCTGCTCGTGGACACCTACGACATCGCCGAGGCGGTGGCGAAGGCGGTCGAGATCGCCGGCCCCGAGCTCGGCGCGGTGCGGATCGACTCCGGCGACCTCGGACTCCTCGCCCAGGACGTACGCCGCCAGCTCGACGACCTCGGCGCCACCGAGACGAAGATCATCGTCACCAGCGACCTGGACGAGTACGCCATCGCCGGCCTCGCGGCAGCCCCGGTCGACGGCTACGGCGTCGGCACCCAGCTGGTCACCGGCTCCGGCCACCCGACCGCCGGCTTCGTCTACAAGCTGGTCGCCCGCGAGGGCGCCTCCGGCGAGCTGGAGCCGGTCGCCAAGAAGAGCGCCGCGAAGACCTCGATCGGCGGCCGGAAGTACGCCCTGCGCCGCCGCGACCGGAAGGACGTCGCCGACGCCGAGGTGATCGGCATCGGCACCCCTCCTCAGGGTGACGACAACGACCGTCCCCTCCTCACCCAGCTGGTGAGCAAGGGCGAGGTCGTCGGCCGCGAGCCCCTCGACGCGGCCCGTGACCGCCACCAGGCCTCCGTCGCCGAGCTCCCGGTCATCGCGCACTCGCTCCTCAAGGGCGATCCCGCGATCCCCACCCAGTTCATCTGATCGCGCGCCGCCCGGCCGGATGTTCGTCTAGGTATGCAGACCAACCGTCACAGCCCAGGTGGAACTCCGCTAGGGATGTGACGGTTCGGCTGCATACCTAGACGAACCGTCACCGTCTACGCTGGCGAGCATGACGCGTGCACTGATCGTGGTCGACGTACAGAACGACTTCTGCGAGGGCGGGTCGCTGCCGGTCGAGGGCGGGGCCCGGGTGGCCTACGACATCGGTCAGCTGCTGCGCGAGCGGGCGGCGAGCAAGGAGCCGGAGCAGACCTACGGGCTGGTCGTGGCCACCAAGGACCACCACATCGACCCGGGTGCCCACTTCGGCAACCCGCCGGACTACGTCAGCTCCTGGCCGGCGCACTGCGTGGTCGGCACGGACGGCGAGGCCTTCCACCCCAACCTCGACCCGGTGACGTTCGACGAGATCTTCCGCAAGGGCGAGTACGCAGCCGCCTACTCCGGCTTCGAGGGCGCGGCTACCGGCGGCGCGACCCTGACCGACTGGCTCCGCGCCCAGGGTGTCGAGGAGGTCGACGTGTGCGGGCTGGCGACCGACTACTGCGTACGTGCCACCGCGCTCGACGCGCGGGCGGCGGGCTTCCACACCAGACTGCTCTCCGACCTGGCCGCGGGCGTGGCGGCGGCCTCGACCGCGGCTGCCATCGAGGAGATGCGAGCGGCGGGGGTAACGGTCTCGTGACAGAATCCGGAATTTTCGGCAGATAGAGTCCGCCAGACGGTCTATTGTCTCTCGAATGGCTCGGATCTCGGCGACAGCCCCACTTCGTGAACCCCACTTCCGCTGGTTCTTCGCGTCCCGCTCGATCAACCTCGTGGGCAACTTCATGGCCCCGGTCGCACTGGCCTTCGCGGTCCTGGAGGTGAGCGACGCACCGATCGCCATCGGCGCCGTCCTCGCGGCCCGCACCATCCCGATGATCGTGTTCATGCTCATCGGCGGCGTGATCGCCGACCGGATGGGTCGGGCGCGGATCCTGTTCGCCTCCAACCTGGTCTCCGGCCTGAGCCAGGCGGTGGTCGCGATCCTGGTCATCGCCGGGGTCGCCGAGCTGTGGCACCTGATCGCCCTCTCCGCGCTCAACGGCATCGTCTCGGCCGCCGGTCTGCCTGCCCAGCAGGGGATCATCCCGCTCGTGGTGCCTCGCACCATGCTGCAGGAGGCCAACGTGCTGATGTCGCTGACCCGGGCGGTCGTGGCGGTCGCCGGCCCCGGCACCGCCGGCCTGCTGGTCCTCAGCGTCGGCGCCGGCTGGGCGCTCGCACTCGATGCCGCCACCTGGATCATCGCGGCGCTGCTGCTGCTTCCGGTCAAGCTCAGCGGATCGGTCAGCAAGGCCTCGGTCGTCGGCGACCTGCGCCTGGGCTGGGACTACTTCCGCACCACGAGCTGGCTGTGGCTCTGCGTCGGCGCCGCCACCGTGCTCAACGCGCTCTACGAGGGCGGGCTGCTCACCCTCGGGCCGCAGCGCGCCGAAGGGTCGTCGCTGGGCGCGGGCGGCTGGGGCCTGCTCCTGACCTTCCAGGGCGTCGGCGTGCTCGTCGCGACGCTCGTGCTGATGAGGGTCCGGCTCGAGCGGCCGCTGTTCTACGGGATGATCGGCATGGCCCTGTTCGGGCTGCCGATCGCGGCCCTCGGCTTCTCCACCGACCTCGCCGTGCTGCTGCCCGCGGCCGCCCTCTCCGGCGCCGGCATCCAGGTCTTCAGCCTCGGCTGGCAGCTGTCGATGCAGGAGAACATCCCCAGCGACCTGCTCTCCAGGGCCTCGTCCTACGACCAGCTCGGCACCTACATCGCCATCCCCATCGGGCAGCTGGCGATGGGACCGCTGGCGGCTGCGTACGGGATCGAGAACATCCTCGCGATCGCCGGCATCGCCTACGTGGTGATCTCGCTGGCGACGCTGCTGAGCCCTGCCGTACGCGGCCTGAACCGGGTCACGTTCCCCGCCCCCGAGCGCAACGGGGCCCCGGCCCACTAGGCCTTCTCGGCGCCCTCCAGCAACGACCGCAGCAGGTCGACCAGGCTGGCGACCGACAGGTCAGGGTCGAACGCGCGCTGGACGCCGAGCCCGATGCCGAGAGAGAGCAGCTGGACGGCGGCGTCCTCTGCAGGCGAGGGCAGCCTCAGGCCGAGGTCCTCGGCCTGCTGCTCGATGAGGCCGGCGACGGCAGAGGTGAGCTCGCGGCGCCTGGTGGCGAGCTGTTCGTTCACGCCCGGGACGCGGCGGGTGCTGGTCGCGAACTCGACCTCGAGCGCGGTCCAGCCGACGTCGCCGATGTTGGCCTCCGCCCACGCCGCGAAGGCGTCGATCCTGCCCTCGACGGTCTCGACACCGCTGACCGCGCCCGCCAGCGACAGCGCCCGCTCCTGGTGGATCACGTCGAGCACGGCGAGCCCGAGCTCGTGCTTGGTCGAGAAGTTCGAGTAGACCGCGCCCTTCGAGAAGCCTGCCTCGGTCGCGACCTTGTCGAGCGAGGTGGCGTTGTAGCCGTCCGAGAGGAACAGACGGTGTGCGGTCTCGATGAGTCGCTCGCGGGTCTGTGCGTGCGACTCCTTGCGCGTGATCCGGCCCACGGGACCAGATATTACCAGTTCGGGCTACCACCGGTATTCAAATACCACTAGTATCCGAAACATGACGCCTCGACGCGCACTCGCCATCGGCTGCGGCGGCACCCTCGGGTTCGCCTGGACAGCCGTCGCCCTCCGCGCCCTCGAGGAGGCCCTCGACTGGGACACGCGCACCGCCGACGTACTCGTCGGCACCTCCGCTGGCTCGGAGATCGTCGCGGCCCTGGGCTCCGGCCGTACGCCGCAGGACCTGCTCGACGCTCTCGACGGGGCTCCTGGTGCAGACCCGGTCCTCGCGGCCCACGTCGCCACCCACCCCGGCAAGGTGCCGCCGAGGCCCGCTCCTGCGCTGCCCACGCTCGGCCTGGTCCGGTCCGGGGTCGCGCGCCGCTCGCCCTACAGAGCGCTGGCGGGGCTGCTCCCCCGCGGGCGCGGCGACGCCGCCTGGCTGAGGACGTACGGCGACGCGCTGGCCGGTTCCGGCGGCTGGGTCGACCACCCCGCGACCTGGCTGGTCGCGGCCGACGTGGCGACCGGCGAACGGGTGGCGTTCGGGTCCTCCGGCGCCCCCACGGCTACGCTCGGCGCGGCCGTCGCGGCGTCGTGGGCGATCCCGGGCTGGTTCCCGCCGGTCGAGATCGCCGACCGGAGCTACGTCGACGGCGGCGCGGTCTCCTCCGTCTCGGCCGACCTCCTCCTAGACCCCGCCGTCGGTCCGGCGATCGAGGAGGTCGTGGTGGTCGCCCCGATGACCACCGAGGGCGGCGTCCCCGCTCGTGGGCTCGACCGGGTCGAGCGCCTGCTGCGCTCCCAGATGACCACCGTGCTCGACCGCGAGGTGGCACGCCTCCACGAAGCCGGTGTCCGAGTCATCCGGGTCGAGCCCGGCGCCGACGAGCTGGCCGCCATGGGCCCGAACTTCATGGATCTCGGCCGCCGCGAGGCCACCCTCGCCGCGGCCCGCCGACACGTTCCCGGCCGTGTCGCGGCCGCACTCGAAGGAGCAACCGCATGAGCAACCACCACGAGGTCGTCGTCATCGGCGCCGGCATCTCCGGCATCGCCGCCGCGATCAAGCTGCGCGAGGCGGGCGTCGAGGACGTCGTCATCCTCGAGAAGGCGCACACCTACGGCGGCACCTGGCGGGCCAACACTTATCCGGGATGCGCCTGCGACGTACCGTCCAACCTCTACTCGTTCTCGTTCGCACCCAACAGCGACTGGTCGCGGGTCTACGGCAACCAGCCGGAGATCCTCGCCTACATCGACCGGGTCGCCCGCGACCACGGCCTCGAGGACATCACCCGGTTCGGTGTCGAGGTCCTGGGAGCCGCCTGGAGCAACGAGTCCGCAAGGTGGCACCTGGAGACCAGCGTCGGAGACATCTCCGCCCGCTTCCTGGTCGCGGCCGCCGGGCCGTGGAACGAGCCGAAGATCCCGGACCTGCCCGGGCTGGACGACTTCCCCGGCGAGGTCTGGCACTCGGCCCGCTGGAACCACGACGTCGACCTCGACGGCAAGCGCGTCGCCGTCATCGGCACCGGTGCGTCGGCGGTGCAGTTCGTGCCCCAGATCCAGAAGCAGGTCGACGGCCTGCACCTGTTCCAGCGCACGGCTCACTGGGTCCTGCCCAAGGTCGACCACCCGGTGCCGGACGCGGAGAAGTGGGTCAAGCGCAACGTCCCCTTCTTCGAGAAGGCGCTCGGCGCCGTGGAGTACGCCGCGATGGAAGCCGTCGGCGTCGCCTTCCACCACCCCCGGCCGCTGATGCACGGGCTGCAGAAGATCGGCCAGGCCTATCTGCGGGCCGCCGTCCGGGACAAGGAGCTGCGCGCGAAGCTGACACCCGACTACCTGATCGGCTGCAAGCGGATCCTCTTCTCCAACAACTACCTCCAGTCGCTGACCAAGCCGAACGTCGAGGTGCACGCGACCGGCGTCGAGCGGGTCGACGGCACCACCGTGATCGGCTCCGACGGCAGCACCGCGGAGGTCGAGGCGATCATCCTCGGCACCGGTTTCCACATCCTCGACATGCCGGTCGCCAACCTGATCCACGGAGCCGACGGCCGCACGCTGGCCGAGCACTGGGCCGGCTCCCCCGAGGCCTACCAGGGCACCTCGGTCACCGGGTTCCCCAACGCGTTCGTGGTGCTCGGCCCGAGCCTCGGCACCGGTCACGGCTCCGCCTTCGCCGTCGCCGAGTCGCAGGTGGCGATGATCACCGCGGCCATCACCACCGCCCGCTCGCAGGGCTGGACGCAGCTCGACGTGACCCCGCAGGCCCAGGCCGCGTACGTCGGCGAGGTGCAGGCCGCGCTCGTCGGCACCGCCTACAGCGGCGCCTCCTGCCACAGCTACTTCATCGACGCCAACGGGCGCCCGGATCCTCACCGCCGTCGAACCGCCCGAGCTGCTGGCCAGGCT
>NZ_JBHVKN010000217.1:0-8292 GCF_042798075.1 Nocardioides sp. NPDC057772 | reverse complement strand
GCCCGCAGGGGCTCGACCAGCGGAGCGGTGGATCAGTAGACGGTGACGCCGTAGGCGTTGACCGCCTCACGAACAGGCTGGAAGAAGGTCGTCCCGCCCGTCCGGCAGTTGCCGGAGCCGCCCGAGGTGATGCCGAGAGCCTTCGTGCCGTCGTAGAGGGCACCGCCGGAGTCGCCCGGCTCGGCGCACACATCGGTCTGGATCAGGCCGCTGACCCGGCCCGCCCCTTGGTAGCGGACGGTGACGTCGAGCGCCTGGACAGTGCCGGTGTGGACGCCGGTGGTGGAGCCGTCGCGGGTCACCTTCTGCCCGACGTACGCATCGGCGACCGTGAAGCCGCCGGGATGCGAGAGCGAGGGGTTGTCGTAGCGGACCAGCGCGTAGTCGTTGCCCGGGAAGCTCGAGGAGACCGTCGGGCCGATCAGGGTGGACTGAGCCGAGTTGGCGTACCAGGTCGCAACCTCGTCACCACAGTGACCGGCGGTGATGAAGTAGTAGCTGCTGCCGCTCTGCACGTTGAATCCCAACGAGCAGCGGTAGCCCGAGCCGTAGATCGCGTCGCCGGCGCCGAGCAACGTCGTGAACGTGCCGGCGGTGCGCTTGATCGTGAGGGCGTCGGCGTTGCTGCCGGCGGCCTTGGTGAGCTTGGCGAGGTCTGCCTTCGTGACCGTGGAGTCGGCGGTGACGACCACCTTGCCGGTGGCTTCGTCGGTGTACCAGGCGATGCCGGACACGGCCGACCTGTCGACGGCGGAATGGGCGGCAGCCAGGGCCTTCGGACCGAACTTCTTGTCTGCTGGTGCGGCAGCAGCCGGCATGACGGCAGCGGTGGCTGCCAGGCCGAGACCGGCTACGACTGCGGCCAGACGGGTGCGGGACGTGGTGAAACTCATGTGTTCCTCCTACGAACGACCAGACACCCGCGTGGTTGCGGGCGCCAGGAGTGCCCGACCACCGCGATGTGCCCGAGCACGACCTCCTCGGAGTATGTCGGCGGGTCAGCGGGCCAGCCATGCGGAGAAAGAGAATTTCACCGTCACACCGAAATCATTACCGAACGGGGCGAAGTGGTCTGAACCACTTCGCCCCGTTCAGGCTCACGACACCCCCGATGACGGGGATCGATCAGTAGATGTTGACGTCGTAGGCGCGGATGGCTTCGCGGACGGGCTGGTAGAAGGTGGTCCCGCCCGAGGAGCAGTCGCCGGTGCCGCCGGAGGTGATCCCGAGAGCGGTCGAGCCCGCGTAGAGCGGGCCACCGGAGTCTCCGGACTCGGCACAGATGTCGGCCTGGATCATGCCGCGCACGGTGCCGGAGCCGCGGTAGCGGACCGAGACGTCGAGCGCCTCGACCCGGCCCGAGTGGACGCCGGTGGACGAGCCGTCGCGGGTGACCCGCTGGCCGACCCGGGCGTCGCCGACGGAGTAGCCGCCGGTGTGCGTCAGCGAGGTGTTGGCGTAACGCACCAGCGCGTAGTCGTTGCCCGGGAAGCTGGATTTCACGGTCGGGCCGATCCGGGTGGTCTCGCCCGAGTTGGTGTACCACGTCCCGACGTCCTCGGCGCAGTGACCGGCGGTCAGGAAGTAGTGGGTGCCACCGCTGCGTACGTTGAAGCCGACCGAGCACCGGTAGCCCGAGCCGTAGATGGCATCACCGGGGGCGAGCAGCGGCTTGAACTCGCCCTTCGCGCGCTTGACGGTGATCGCCTCGTCGCGGACCCCGACGGCCTCGGTCAGCCGGCTCAGCGCGGACGCCGGGACGGTGGAGTCGGCGGTCACGACCACCTTGCCGGTGGCCTTGTCGGTGTACCAGGCGATGCCGGACAGCGCGGATCGGTTCACCGCGGAGTCGACGGCGGAGTGGACAGCCGCGAGCGCCCTGGCGCTGAGCTTCTCCTCCGTAGGCGCGGCGACCGCTGGCGTGGTCATGGCGGTGGCCGCCAGACCTAGACCAGCCGCTGCCACGAGCAGACGGTTACGTGACCTGGTGAACCTCATACGTTCCTCCACCGCGATGTGCCCGAACACGACCACAGTGAGTATGTCGTTGCCGACACCCGATCGGCCAGTCGTTGGCAAAAAACTTTCGTAGTTCGACGAAATTTCGTACGCCGCGGGGCAAAGCGGTCCAAACCACCTCACCCCGCGGCGTACGTGTGATCAGTGCCCGATCAGTAGATCGTGGCGCCGTAGACGCTGAGCGCCTCGGTCACCGGCTGGAAGAAGGTCGTACCGCCGGTGGTGCAGTTGCCGGAGCCCCCGGAGGTCAGACCCAGCGCGGTCGAACCGGAGTAGAGCGCGCCGCCGGAGTCACCGGGCTCGGCGCACACGTTGGTCTGGATCAGGCCGCTGACGGTGCCCTCGGCGTACCGGACGCTCGCGTTGACCGCCGTCACGGTGCCGGTGTGGACACCGGTGGTCGAGCCGTCACGGGTGACGCTCTGGCCGACCCGGGCGGTGCCCGCGGTGAAGCCGCCCGTCTTGGAGATGGACGAGTTGTAGCGGACGATGCCGTAGTCGTTGCCCGGGAAGCTGGAGCCCGCGGTCGAGCCGAGCAGCGTGGTGTTGGACGAGTTGGCGTACCACGTCGAGACGGCGTCGGTGCAGTGACCGGCGGTAAGGAAGTAGTCGGCGCCGCTGACCTTGACGTTGAAGCCGAGCGAACAGCGCGAGCCGCCGCCGTAGATGGCGTCGCCCGGGCCGATGAGGGTGGTGAACTTGCCCTTCGTGTGCTTGACGGTCACGGCCTCGTCGCCCTGGCTCGTCTTCTCGGCAGCCGCCTTCTTGACCTCGGCGATCTCGGCCTTGGAGACGGTCTCGTCGACGGTGACGACGACCTTGTTGGTGGCCGGGTCGGTGTACCACGACGAGCCGACAGGGGCGGACTCGGCGACGGCAGACCGGACCGATGCGACCTCGGCCTTGCTGAACTCGGTGTCCGCGGCGGAAGCCGGGACAGCGACAGCGGCGGAGGCCGCGAGACCCACACCCGCGGCGAGCGCGGCGATCGTGCGGGGACGGAAAGTGGTGCGTTCGAACCTCATACGTCTCCTCCTGGGGGAAAGGCCCGCTTGTTGCGGGCTCCGCACCCGAGACCACGGGTTTCGCGGTTTACCGGGAACGGGTAACCGAGTTTCGTGATCTTTCCCTTGCCGCGCACCACATTCGTTTCCCCAAGAATCTGCATTGCAAAGACTGGTTCTTCGGATTCCTGCAGTGCAGCAACACGCGAATTCCGGAGGGTTTTCGGCGACGGGCCCGACGAAGAGGATGGGACCAGCATGGCCAAGTTGTAGGTGCCCGGGTAGCAGGCCGCGTACGGTAGGTATCCATGTTCATCTCGCTGCTCGAGCGGTGAAATCGGACGGGAATTCATCCGTCTTCGAAACCTTCGGCGTGGCGACCGTTGATAGATGGTAGACAAACCCCATGCCGTATCCGCCGCCCCCAGGCTCCCCCGGTTCGGGCGCGCCTGACGAGGAGCCGCAGAACCAGCCTGCCCCGTTCGACTACAACGAGCGCCTGATCGGGCTCTCCGAGGACCTCGGCGGTGACCGGCCCGCGTTCAACGCGCGCAAGGAGCGGGCCGGCCAGGGTGGCCCGCTGCGTCAGGTTCTGACCATCGCCGCCTCGCTCGCCCTCGTGGTCGTGTGCGGTGTGGTCGTCTACACCCTCTTCACCCGCGGCGACGACGCGACGACGACCGCCGGCGTGCCGGCAGCGAGCGACACGTCCTCGGCGAGCACAGCGCCGACCGACTCGGCGAGCCCGGGCGGCGGAAGGACCGACGTCAGCGGCGAGGCCAGCGGCAGGCCCGGCTGGCCCGGCACCAGCTCGCCGGCCGACCCCAGCGACGGGGCCACCCCGCGCTCGACGATCGGCCCCGAACGCCTCTCCAAGGCCGACGTCCCGCGCCCCTGGGAGTTCACCTACGGCGACGTCACGCTGAAGGCCCGCTACCTGGACGGCAAGGACTACGCCGGTTGCAAGGCGACGCTCAAGCAGCCGATCCGCAAGATCGGCTGCGACTACGCCGTCCGGGTCTCCTACAAGGCCCAGCGGAGCAGCCTGCGGATGACCCACTTCATCTACGACTTCAGCACCGTCGAGGCCGCCGGGAAGGCCGCGGGGAAGATCGAGCCGCGACATGTGATCCCGCCGACCGAGGCCTCGCTTCCCGGCTACACCCAGGGCTGGTTCAAGGTGAAGGACTACGGCAAGTACGTCGTCTACACCATGGTCACGGCCAACGACGCCATCACCGAGGCCAAGGGCAAGGAGTACACCTCCTACGGCAACACCGACCTCGGCGCGGAGATCCTCTTCCGGATGTGATCCCGGGGCTCAGGGGGTCGCCTGGTCGGCCGGGGCCGAGGAGGCTCCTGTCGTGGGTGACGGCCCGCTCGAGGTGCTGGCGCTCTCGCTCGGCTGCTCCGATGGCGTCGCACTCGGACCGGTCGAGGTGGACGGGTCGGCGCTCGGCTCCCCCGTCGCGGGCGACTCCGACTCCTGAGGCTCCTCCGCAGAGGGCTCGGTGGTGGTGCTCGCGGACTCCTCCGGCGTCGCGGTGGCACCGCCGGACGGGTCCTTGGCCGGCCCCTCGTCGCGAGCGTCCGAGCCACCGCCGGTCACCCGGGAGATCGTCGTGCCGCCGTCACCGTTGCCCACGATGGAGCTCACGCTGCGTCCGGCCATGAGCTCGAAGACCGTGATCACGGCAACCACGACCACGAACATCGCCAGCGACAGCAGCGAGATCCGCTTCCAGGGCAGTGACTCGAGACGCTCCCGCCACGACGGCGTCGGCTCGGCGGTGATCTCGGTGGCTTCGATGGCGGTCGTCCCGTCCCCCGCGTCCGCCGCGGGCTGCGAAGCACCCTCGTTCCGTACGCCGGCGAGCCCGGCCGACCGCCATCGGGCGAGGGCCTGGACGCTGGTCACCTTCTGGTGTGTCTTGGCGAGCCACTGCGAGTAGAGGTTGGAGCCGATGGTGGCCGCGACGCTGCCGATCGCCGCCCCGACCAGGGTGCCGACGGCACCGAGCGTCGAGAGCAGCAGGGCGGAGGTGACGGCAGCAAGCGCGCCCGCTGTGGTCGAGAGCCAGTCGATGCCGGCCGGTTTCTTCGCTTGGGTTTCGGTGGAGGGCGGATTGTCGCTCATCGACCTCCAGGTTAACTCGCCAACCGACGCTACCGGGGTCAACTTGACGCAGATCACCCTTGACCCAGATCACGCTCCAGAGCCGCCGCGCCGGACATCAGGGTCGCGACGACGCTCGGCAGCGACTCCTTGTCGTAACGGACACTGGGCATGGAGATCGACATCCCGGCGACGACGTCTCCCCCGGCGCCACGCACCGGGACACCCACCGCGACCACGCCGCGCTCGGAGCGGCCGTCGTTGAAGGCGAAGCCGTTGCGGCGTACGCGCTCGAGCTCGGTGCGCAGCGCGTCGAGATCCGGGCGGTCGGCCAGGTGGTCGGCGTACCTCTCCTTGCTGTAGAGCGAGGCGAGCTCATCCTCGGAGATCTGGGCCAGGAGGAGGAGGCCGGCGGTGGTGCGGTGGGCAGGGAAGACCATGCCCTCGCGGGAGCCGACCTTGAGCGACTGCGGCGACTCGACCGAGGCGATGAACCGGCAGGTGTCACCGGCGCGCACGGCGACGTTGGCGGACTCGCCGAGCAGGTCGACCAGGCGCTGCAGGTGCGGCAGCGCCACCTGACGGAGCCGGGAGGCGGTCGAGCGGGAATGGGCGGCCAGCTCCAGCACCGGTCCGGCACGGTAGACCTTGTCCTCGTCCTGGACCGCGAAGTCGCGGTAGACCAGCATCGCGAGCAGCCGGTGAGCGGTGGAACGGGCAACCTCGAGCCGAGCCGCTGCCTCCGAGACCGTCAGGCGACCTTCGAGCTGAAGGATCGCCGCCAGCTTGAGCGCGTGGTCCACGCTGGTGATCGCGTACGGGGGCCGGGTCTTGAGCGGCTTGTCCATCCCACCTCTTCCTGATCACACCAAACCTGGCATCTATCGCCTGATCTCGCAGCAGATTGACCGAGCTAGGCGTTCTTCAGAAAAGAATGATCGATTCTGTCGCGCCTGAAACCCGGCTGACTGTGAGCCTGACCACCAAGCGGCCCGTCCGACGCCGCCCGGACGAGGTTGCCCGAGGATCGCCCCCCCTCACCGACACGATCGTGAAAGGCTGATCGTCATGTCCATCCTCATCGGCACCACCCCCACGCGTACGTTCGACGACTCGCGTCGATGGGTCACCGAAGGCACGGCCCTGCTGACCGGCGCCATCGACGGCCTCGACCTCGCCGACTACGACGGCGACTCGCAGCTGCCCGGCTGGACGCGCAAGCATCTGCTCGGCCACGTCGCCGCCAACGCCGACGCTCTCGGCAACCTGATCTCCTGGGCGGAGACGGGCGTGGAGAAGCGGATGTACGCCTCCACCGAGCAGCGCAACGCCGACATCGAGGCCGCCGCAACGCGTCCGGCCGAAGAGCTCCGCGAGTGGTATCTGCGCGGGGCCCGCGAACTCGACGCGGCCATGGACCGGCTGACCGCGGAGCAGTGGGAG
The DNA here is from genome assembly GCF_042798075.1 of Nocardioides sp. NPDC057772. Classification (NCBI taxonomy): domain Bacteria; kingdom Bacillati; phylum Actinomycetota; class Actinomycetes; order Propionibacteriales; family Nocardioidaceae; genus Nocardioides; species Nocardioides sp. NPDC057772. The sequence goes on along the minus strand of NZ_JBHVKN010000217.1, from coordinate 1,710 downwards.
CACGAGGTGATCACCGCGCAGCTCGTCACCCGCAAGGCCAGCGACATCCCCTGGATGCGCGCTCGTGAGGTCTTCATCCACGCCGTCGACCTCGGTGTCGGGATCACCTTCGCCGACCTGCCCGACGACTTCCTCCTCGTCCTCGCCGACGAGATCCGTACGAAGCGGGGGCTCTCCGACGAGGATCTGCGCGGCGTCGCCGGTCCGCTCCCCGAGGTCACCGCCTGGCTCGCCGGTCGGCCGCACGGCCTCGTCGAGGCGCCGGATCTCGGGCCCTGGCTCTGACCCCTCCTGGGATCAGCTCCAGCGGGCGAGCTTGTCCGGGTTGAGGACGATCCAGACGTCGGTGACCCGGCCGCCGGCGACCCGCAGGTTGGCGACGCCTCGGTGAGCGCCGTCCTCGACGAGCGTGAACCCGAGGCCGTCGGCGGTCGCTTCGGTGCGGATCGTCCAGGTCGGCCGCTTGGTGAGCACACCGAGGAGGAACCGGGCGACCTTCTCCGGCCCCTCGATCGGGTTGCGGGCCGCGCTGACCCGGCCGCCGCCGTCGGAGCGCAGTGTGACCGACGGATCCAGCAGCGTCACCAGTCTGCCGAGGTCGCCGCCCGCGGTGGCCGAGACGAAGGCGCGGACGACGTCGTCGTGCTCCGGCAGCGGGGCGACGTCGGCGCGCTGCTCGGCGACCCGGCGTCGCGCGGAGGTGGCGAGCTGACGTACGGCGGCCGGAGAGCGGCCGACCACCCCGGCGATGTCGCCGAACGGGACCGCGAAGATGTCATGGAGCACGAACGCGACCCGCTCGGCCGGGGTCATCGCGTCGAGCACGACGAGCAGCGCGGTGCTCACCGTGTCGTCCAGGGTCGCCCGGTCGGCCGGGTCCTCGGGGTCTGCGAGGAGACCCGGCCGGACCGGCTCGGGCAGCCAGGGCCCGACGTACCGCTCCCGGCGGGCTCGTGCCGACTTGAGTACGTCGAGGCAGACCCTGCTGGTGACACGGCTCAGCCAGCCGGCGGGGTTGTCGATCGCCGCCCGCTCCTCGTCGGTGAGGCGGTACCAGCGCAGGTAGGTCTCTTGGACCGCGTCCTCGGCCTCCTCGAGCGTGCCGAGCAGTCGGTAGGCGAGCGCGATCAGGCGCCGGCGCTCGATCATCACCTCGCCCAGGTCGTCCATGTCAGGCATCGTGGCATCTCCTCCGGGGTTCACCGAGTGTGACGAGCCAGACGACGCGGATGTGAGGTGGCGACCTCACATCTGTCCGCGCCACCTCGTCAACCTGATGAGTGCCCGCGCTGTGGCGGGCCAGACCCGAAGGACCACGATGCTCGCCAACGTCAACGTGACCAAGCTGTTCCCCGCTGCGTACAAGGCCCAGATGGCCGTCGAGGAGGCGGTCGAGGAGGCCATCGCCGTCGCCGGGGTCGACCGGCTCACCGTCGACCTCGTCAAGCTCCGCGCCTCCCAGATCAACGGCTGCGCCTTCTGCCTGCGGATGCACACCCAGGACGCCCTCAAGAACGGGGAGACGACCGATCGCCTCGCCCTCGTCGCGGCCTGGTGGGAGTCGCAGTACTTCACCCCCGAGGAGCAGGCTGCCCTCACCATCGCCGAGCAGATCACCCGCATCGGCGACCTGCACACCGCCGCTCGGCGATGGACGCCTTCTTCATGCGGCGGATCACCGGGGCCGGTGGGTTGCCGCCGAGCGGGCGT
>NZ_JBHVKN010000216.1:7688-8339 GCF_042798075.1 Nocardioides sp. NPDC057772 | reverse complement strand
GGTGACCTCGTCGGCGAAGGAGGCGAGCTGGTCGACCATGGTGTTGATGGTCGACTTGAGCTCGAGGATCTCGCCGCGGGCGTCGACGGTGATCTGCCGGCTCAGGTCGCCGCGCGCGACCGCGGTGGTGACCTGGGCGATGTTGCGGACCTGGGCGGTCAGTGTGCCGGCCATGAAGTTCACCGAGTCGGTGAGGTCGCGCCAGGTGCCGGAGACGCCAGGCACCGCGGCCTGGCCGCCGAGCTGACCCTCGCCACCGACCTCGCGGGCGACGCGGGTGACCTCGTCGGCGAAGGCGGAGAGCTGGTCGACCATGGTGTTGACGGTGGTCTTGAGCTCGGCGAGCTCGCCGCGTACGTCGACGGTGATCTTCTGCGACAGGTCGCCGCCCGCGACGGCGGTGGTGACCTGGGCGATGTTGCGGACCTGGTTGGTCAGGTTGGTCGCCATCGAGTTCACCGAGTCGGTGAGGTCCTTCCACCGGCCGCCGACGCCCGGCACCTCCGCCTGACCGCCCAGCATGCCCTCGGTGCCGACCTCGCGGGCCACACGCGTCACCTCGTCGGCGAAGGCGGAGAGCTGGTCGACCATGGTGTTGACGGTGGTCTTGAGCTCGGCGAGCTCGCCGCGTACGTCGACGGTGATCTTCTG
>NZ_JBHVKN010000216.1:0-7588 GCF_042798075.1 Nocardioides sp. NPDC057772 | reverse complement strand
CGACAGGTCGCCGCCCGCCACCGCGGTGGTGACCTGGGCGATGTCGCGGACCTGGTTGGTCAGGTTGGAGGCCATCGAGTTCACCGAGTCGGTGAGGTCCTTCCACCGGCCGGCCACGCCGGGAACCTCTGCCTGACCTCCGAGGATGCCCTCGGTGCCGACCTCGCGGGCGACGCGGGTGACCTCGTCGGCGAAGGTCTGCAGGGTCGCGGTCATCGAGTTGAGCGTCTCGGCGAGCTCGGCGACCTCACCGCGCGCCGTGACCGTGATCTGCTGCGACAGGTCGCCGCGGGCGACGGCCTTGGCGACCGAGGAGATCCCGCGCACCTGGGAGGTCAGGTTGGAGGCCATCGTGTTGACCGAGTCGGTCAGGTCGCGCCAGGTGCCGGAGACGCCGCGTACGTCGGCCTGGCCGCCGAGGCGGCCCTCGGTGCCGACCTCGCGGGCGACGCGGGTGACCTCGGCGGCGAACGACGAGAGCTGGCCGACCATCCGGTCGACGGTGTCCTTGAGCTGCGCCATCTCGCCGGAGACCTCGATGGTCACCGTGCGGGACAGGTCGCCGTTGGCGACGGCGGTGGTGACCTCGGCGATGTCGCGCACCTGGGCGGTCAGGCGCGAGGACATGGTGTTGACCGCGTCGATGAGGTCGCGCCAGGTGCCGGTCGCGTTGCGCACCCGCGCGCGACCGCCGAGCTTGCCCTCGGTGCCGACCTCGCGGGTGACCCGGGCGATCTCCTCGGTGATGGTGGCGAGCTGGGCGACCAGGCCGTTCACGCTCTTGGCTACCAGCAGCGGGTCGCCCTTGAGGGCGCGGCTGCCGTGACGTACGGCCATCGTCTGGGTGAGGTCGCCCGCGGAGACCGCGGCGACGACCCGGGCGACGTCGGCGGTCGGGCGGGCCAGATCGGCGACCAGACCGTTGGCGTCCTCGACGGCGCCGGCCCAGGCACCGCCGCCGATGCTCGGCCGGAGCCGTTCGTCGTGGTGGCCGTCGCGTCCCGCTTCGCGACGCACGCGGGAGAGCTCGCCGCTCAGCTGACTCAGCCGTTCGGCGATCTCGTTGTGGAGGGAGGCGAGGTCGCCGAGCGGCCCGTCGACGGGCTCGAGTCGTCCGGTGAAGATGCCGTCGCGCATCGCGGTCATCGCGTCCCTGAGCTGGCGCAGCGCGATCGGGTCGACCGACACCGGCTCAGGGTTCCTGGTGCCGGTCGGTGCGTCCGCCGATGTGCCCGGCGATGAGGGCATCTCGCCTCCTCTCGCGCTGAACTGCGCGTCTGCTGAAGTGTCCCACTCATCGGTTGGTCCCGACCGACAAATGGTCGTTCGCCATCGATTCTGGTCATTCCTTGACCCACTCGCTCGTTTCGTTGGCCTGATCAGTGCCTCGCGGGGCCAAAGGGGTGCACAATCGGCGGTGGCTATGAGCACCGGAGTCAAGACGATCTCGCGCACGTTCGAGCCGGCATCCACGTCGGTCTCCGAGGCGCGCCGTTTCGCCCGTACGGTGCTGGCCGAATGGGGTCTGGTGGACCTCGTCGACGACGCCGTCCTGCTGACCAGCGAGCTGGTCACCAACGCCGTGACGCATGCCGGCACGCCGATGACCGTCGCCGTCGTACGCGAGGAGGACCGGCTCCGCATCGACGTCTTCGACCAGCACCCGACCCGCGTGCTTCCGGTCGGCGCCAACGCCCACCCCGGGACCGGCGAGCACGGTCGCGGTCTGCTCATCACCTCGGCGCTGTCGACGGCCTGGGGCGTGGAGTACCGCAAGGACCACAAGCGGGTCTGGGCTGCCTTCGCGCTGGTGGAGGCGACCCTCGACGCCGAGGCTCCCGCGGCTGGTGGCCCCGAGGACCAGGACGTACGCCGCCGCGCCCCTGCGTCCTCGGCCGGCCAGGACCCGCTGGGACTGAGCGGGCTGGCGCTCAACCAGCTCCCGCTGGCGGACATGCTCGAGCTGGTGGTGGAGCAGACCCGGGACCGGTTCGGCGCGGATGCTGCGTACCTGCTGCTCGAGGACGAGATGGAGGACCGGTTCGTGGTGGCCGCGACGAGCGGGTCCGCCGCGCCGATCCAGGGGCGGAGCGTGCGGCGTGGCGAGGCAGGTGCACCGAGCCTCAAGGCGTCGTTCCGGCCGTTGGCGATCGGCGACCTGCGCGCCACCCCGGTCGAGCTGCTCCGCGGCCTCGAGCTGCGCTCGCTGGTGACCGCTCCGGTGGCCTTCGACGGCCGGGTGATCGGGACGCTGGCGGTCGCGCTGGCCGAGCCGGCCGGGTTCACGACCGAGGACGGCGCACAGCTGCAGCGGATCGCCGACTGGGCCGCGCCCAGCGTCGACCGCGCCTCCACCCGGGCCGCGGACAGCGAGCGGCGGGCCTGGCTAGCCTTCCTGGGGGAGTCGAGCGTGATGCTGGCCGGGTCGTTGGACCTGGAGGCGACCACGGCGATGACCGGGCAGATCGTCGTGCCCCGGCTGGCGACGTGGTGCGGCATCTACCTCAACGACGCCCGTGAGCAGCCCCGGCTCCAGTTCGCCTGGCACGCCGACGAGCACCAGCTCGACGCGCTGCAGAAGGCCTTGGAGGACGCCGCTCCGGACGGCCGGGAGGCGCCGGCCGAGCCCGACTATCCCGGCGAGGTCGCGATCCTCCCGCTGGAGGCGCGCAATCGCATCATCGGTTGGCTCACCCTCGGCAGGCCTCCTGGCGAGCCGTTGCGCCGCGAGCGGCTGATGGTCGCCGAGTCGGTGTCTCGCCGGGCGGCACTGGCCATCGACAACGCCAGGGCCCACACCGAGCTCCAGGACATCGGGCAGTCGCTGCAGCGCAGCCTGCTGCCGGCGGTGCTGCCGGAGGTCCCGGGCGTCGACATCGGGGTGGGCTACGAGCCGACGGGGGAGTTCAACGACGCGGGCGGCGACTTCTACGACATCTTCGCGCTCGGCTCCGGGCGTTGGGGCTTCATGGTGGGCGACGTGTGCGGTGTCGGTCCGGAGGCGGCCGCGGTCGCCGGGATGTCGCGCCACACGGTGCGGGCGCTGATGCGGGCCGGCATCCCGATCGCGCCGACCCTGGAGCGGCTCAACGCCGCCATCTGCGACGAGGGGACGCGGGGCCGGTTCATCACGATGGTGTGCGGCACGCTCGAGGTCACCGCGGCCTCACGGTTCCGGCTGCGGCTGGTCTGTGCCGGTCACCCGCCGCCGTTCCTCGTCACGCGCGCACGGCCGGGTGCGCCGGCCCGCCGGGTCGGCCGGCCGCAGGCGCTCCTGGGAGTGATCGACACGGTCGACTACATCGAGGAGGAGGTGACGGTGACGCGCGGCGACCGGCTCGTCGTCGTGACCGACGGTGTCCTGGAGCGTCGGGCAGGGGAGCCGATGTTCGAGGAGGCCGGTGTCGAGGCCGTCCTCGCCGCGGGCAGCGGCGCGGGGGCTCAGGCCGTCGCGGACCGGCTGCTGCGCGCGGTCGCCGACTTCGCCACCACGCCGCTGTCGGACGACATGGCGGTCCTCGTCCTCGACCTCGGCAAGGGCGCCGTGTCCTGAGGGGTGCTGAAGTCCTCGGCGTCGAGCCACCGCGAGCAGGACAGCCAGGGATCGCCGATCCCGGGACCCGCTGACCCCGGCTCGTCGGCCGGAACCCGCGCCCTAGACTGAGGCAACATGAGCGAGCTCACCGTGATCGTGCTGGCCGCCGGGGGCGGCACCCGGATGAAGTCCAAGACCCCCAAGATGCTCCACCAGATCGCGGGCCGGAGTCTCGTGGGCCATGTGCTGGCCGCCGTCTCGGAGGCCGGGGCGTCCCGCGTCGTCGCGGTCGTCGGCCACCAGCGCGAGCTCGTCGAGCCGCACATCGCCGAGATCCTCCCCGAGGCCGTGATCGCGGTGCAGACCGAGCAGCTCGGCACCGCCCACGCGGTGCGGGTCGCGGTCGAGGCGGGCGCGGTCTCCGGCGGGACCGTCCTGGTGACGTACGGCGACACGCCCCTGCTGCGCGGTGAGTCGCTGCGCGCGCTGGTGGCCGACCACGAAGCCGCCGGCCGGGCCGCCACGATCCTGAGCGGGATCGTCCCGGAGCCGTTCGGCTACGGCCGGATCCTGCGTGGCGAGGCCGGGGTCAGCGGGATCGTCGAGGAGAAGGACGCGACCGACGAGGAGCGGGCGATCACCGAGATCAACTCCGGCATCATCGCCTTCGACGGGGCGTTCCTCGCCGACGTACTGCCCCGGATCGGCAACGACAACGCCAAGAAGGAGTTCTACCTCACCGACGCGATCGCGCTGGCAGTCGCCGACGGGCTGGCGGTGGACGCGTTCGTCCTCGACGACGTCACCGAGGCGGAGGGCGCCAACGACCGGGCCCAGCTCGCGGCGCTCGGGAAGATCCTCAACGAGCGGATCGTGACCCGGTGGATGAAGGACGGGGTCACCGTGATGGACCCGGCGACCACGTGGATCGACGCCGACGTCGAGCTCGCCCCGGACGTCACGATCCTGCCCGGCACCCAGCTCATCGGTGCCACCCGGATCGACGAGGACGCGGTGGTCGGCCCCGACTGCACGCTGAAGGACACCGAGGTCGGCCACGGCGCCCGGGTGGTGCGTACGCAGGCGGAGCTCGCCGTCGTCGGACCCGGCGCCAACGTCGGGCCGTTCTCCTACCTGCGCCCGGGCACGGTGCTCGGCGAGGAGGGCAAGATCGGCGGCTTCGTCGAGGTCAAGAACTCCACCATCGGGCCCGGTGCCAAGGTGCCGCACCTGTCCTACGTCGGCGACGCGACGATCGGCGAGGGCTCCAACATCGGGGCCGGCACGATCTTTGCCAACTACGACGGGGTCAACAAGCACAAGACCCGGATCGGGCGCCACGTGAAGTCGGGCTCGGGTGTGACCTTTGTCGCCCCGGTGGTCGTCGGAGACGGCGCCGCGACCGGCGGCGAAGCCCTGATCCGCGACGACGTGCCGCCGGGCGCGCTGGCCGTCTCCGCAGGTCAGCAGCGCAACATCGAGGGCTGGGCGCTGGCCCGCCGGGCGGGCACCCCGCAGGCGGCCGCGGCCGAGGAGGCACTCGAGGCGGGCGTACCCATCCTGGGTGAACCCTCGGCGACAGGCGAGTGACCCCCGGGGTTGGGCGCTGTGGCGAAGTTGATGGAGAATCCAAGTGCAGTGACCCCGGGGGTAGGAGCCAGCACATGACCAAGCGCACCACCGAGAAGCAGTTGATGCTCTTCAGCGGCCGGGCTCACCCGGTCCTCGCGGAGGAGGTCGCCGACCTTCTCGGGACGAAGCTGACGCCGACCTCGGCCTACGACTTCGCCAACTCCGAGATCTACGTCCGCTACGAGGAGTCGGTGCGCGGCTCGGACGCCTTCGTGATCCAGTCGCACACGGCGCCGATCAACCAGTGGCTCATGGAGCACCTGATCATGGTCGACGCGCTGAAGCGTGCCTCGGCCAAGCGGATCACCGTCGTGATGCCGTTCTGGGGCTACTCCCGCCAGGACAAGAAGCACCGTGGTCGCGAGCCGATCTCGGCCCGGCTGGTCGCCGACATGTTCAAGACGGCGGGCGCCGACCGGATCATCTCGGTCGACCTCCACGCCGACCAGCTCCAGGGCTACTTCGACGGCCCGGTCGACCACCTGATGGCGCTGCCGCTGCTGACCGACTACATCAAGGACAAGTACGGCAATCAGCCGCTCGCCGTCGTCTCGCCCGACGCCGGCCGGATCAAGGTCGCCGAGCGCTGGGCAGCGCGGCTCGGTGGGGCGCCGCTGGCGTTCATCCACAAGACCCGCGACATCAACCGGCCCAACGAGACCGTCGCCAACCGGGTGGTGGGTGAGGTCAAGGACCGCATCTGCATCCTCACCGACGACATGATCGACACCGGTGGCACGATCGTGAAGGCCGCCGACGCGCTCATGGCCGACGGCGCTGCCGGCGTGATCATCTGCGCGACCCACGCGATCCTCTCCGACCCGGCCGTCGACCGGCTGAAGAACTCCTCCGCGCTCGAGGTCGTCATCACCAACACGCTTCCGGTGCCGGAGGAGAAGCAGTTCGACAAGCTCACCACGCTCTCCATCGCGCCGATGGTCGCGCGTGCGATCCGCGAGGTCTTCGAGGACGGCTCGGTGACCTCGATGTTCGACGGTCACGCCTGAGCTCGCCTCCTCCGTGGCCGGCGACTTCGAGCTGACGACGGACGAGCTTCGGGTCGTCGCCCGCTACGTGGCGGAGACGGCCGCCGAGGTCCTGCCGGTCTTCGAGGCGGCCGTGCCTGGCGACTCCCGCCCGCGGGTCGCGCTCGACGCGGCCTGGGAGTTCGTCGGTGGCGCGAGACGTACGAAGCTGCAGCGGGTCACCTCCCTGGACGCTCACCGCGCTGCTGCCGAGGCGCAGTCGGAGGCTTCCCGGCTGGCGGCGCGAAGCGCCGGTGACGCAGCCTCAGCCGCCTATCTCCATCCACTCGCCGACGCCGCTCAGGTCGGGCACATCCTGCGTGCTGCCGCGAGCGTCGCGCGGATCGCGGAGATCGAGGCGTCAGGTGACCCGCAGGCCGCGGCTGCGGCCTCTCTCGACCGGGCTGTCGCGCGGGCGACGCCGGAGCTGGTCGAGGTGCTGATGCGCTATCCCTCGGTGCCTTCCGGTGGCAATCGGGTCGCTTCTCTCATGAGCGCGCTCGACAGCCGTCTGCGGTCTCGGTGCTGACGGTCCTCAGACGCTGAACCGCGCGGCGACCTCGCCGGAGAGAGCGGCGTCGATCCGCCCTCTCAGCTCAGGGTGCATCTCCGGGAGTTCGTCCACGTGGAACCAGCCGACATCCACCGACTCGTCGTCGGCCACGTACGCCTCGCCGGAGCGCCACCTGCAGCTGAACGTGAGGTCCATGTAGACGGCACGGTCGCCGTTGGGATAGACCATCGGGCTGGTTGCTCCTGCTGACGCGAGACGGTCGACCGAGATGTCCACCCCTGTCTCCTCCTTCGCCTCTCGTGCGGCTGCCGTCGCCGGCTGCTCGCCGGGGTCGACGATCCCGGTGATCGGTGTCCAGCTGCCGTTGTCTGCTCGCTGCACCAGGAGGATCTCGTCGTCTTTGCGCACCACTGCTGTCACGCCGGGGAGCCAGAGCAGGTCCGTGCCTATCTTGCGGCGGAGGGCGACGATGAAGTCTGGGATCGGCATGGGATCAATGTATTTGTCTGGTGGTCGAGCTTGTCGAGACCACCTGGCGCGTGACCGTTCTTTGTGGCCGGTGTGGGCCGCCGACCCGTTCTCGAGGGTGTTCTCGATCTGGTCCGGCGTCAAGGACGGGCCTTCGGCCCGCCGGCTTCGCCGGCCGCCTTCGGCGGTCCTGGACTCCGGACCAGATCGAGAAAAAACTTGGCTGGCTATCGGGGCGGCGGCCCGGGTGTGGCGCGGCGAGTACTGTTCGTTCGCTGACCGCGAAAGTGGGGTTTGACCTGGGAAAATAGGTTCTCCCAGGGGTGGTTCTGGAGTAGAATAGGGACCATCACAGCACACCCCTTGAAGGCGGGAAAGCGATGAGTCTCGGGAGCGGGATCGACCACTGGGGAA
>NZ_JBHVKN010000215.1:0-8403 GCF_042798075.1 Nocardioides sp. NPDC057772 | reverse complement strand
CTCGGGGCGCATCGTCACCACCAGCCCTTCCCGGACTCTCGCGGCATCGAGTTCACCCAGGCGAGCAGCGATCCGTACACGATCCGATAGTTCCTCGCGCCCTCGCCGATGAAGACGCGGTCAAGATCACCGAGTGAGATGGCCTGACGGATCGCATGCTCAGGGAGGCTGAGCATCCAGGCGGCCTCCCTGACCGTGATGAGGATCTTCTCGTCGTACGGATCGCTAACGTTGCCGGGGAACAGTGAGTCTCCCGCCGGTCTGCCTCCCTTGCGTCGTTTGCCGACTGGCGAGTCGACGGTGAGGCCGACCTCGGGCTTGGCCTCCTTCTTGTTCGCAGGCCGTTCGCGTTCCGGTGTCGTTGCGGGCGCCTTGGAAGCAGGCTCGGGTTCCGTCCAGAAGTGACCGGGCGGGTACGCCCCATGCTCGACGTAATAGCGGCCGGCATCGGTGAGCGTTGCATGCCATCGTGGTCCACGGCCCTTGATCTTGACGAGCCTTCGCCTCTCGAGGGCGCGTGCGGTCAGTCGCTGTGGGTTCGTCGCTTCGACGGCCGGGGGCTCCGTCGAAAGCCAGTTGAGCACGGCCACCTGGGTGCCGTTGAGTCGTGTTGTCACGTGCCCTGAGCCTAAGGCGATGAATCGGGGACTATCGAGGAGAAACCGCGGGGTGACGAGCTCCCGCCCCACCTCGTCTGCGAGGCCGCGAACCAAGGACTGCTGCAAGGTGCCGCGCAGATGCTGCTGACATCCGTCGCTAAGGCTTCCAGAGGGGTAAGGGACTGCGGAGGAATCCCCTGGCTCCCCAGAGGACGGAGTTCTTCCGGAGTATCGGCTGGGTCACAAGCCGAGTGTCGATGGGCCAGTGTGTCCCGCGGACTCGTGTCGTGGCGGCAGCGGGGCACGCGGGGTGAGTTTGCGGACGCGGTAGGTCAGTGCAGAGACGGGCTGGCCCTTTGGCAACGGACCGCTGGCCAAGGCACGGTCGAGCAGTCCGCGGGCGTCGTGGCCGCGGCGATGGAGCGTGTCGAGCTCGCGAGCGAGTTCGATGGCCTCGCCCCTGGCGTGGTCGTCTAGGGCCTGAATCCCTGTCCGGTGGATGATCAGCTCGTGCCAGCGCTGGACCGAGGTGTCGTAGCGGCCGGTGAGCTGCCGTAGAAGGTGGCGTTGGAACCGGGCGGCGATCGGGTCGTTGACCGCTGGCCCGGTCGGGCGTGGATCGTCCTCGGGCACCCCGTGGGCGGCCCTCCACAGCGCGACGGTGTCGTGGAGGTCGCCGAGGACATCGGCATACCGAGGCATCCAGGCGGGACGCTTCCCGTGCTCCATCGCAGCCGGTGCGTCGGCGCGGTGCGCGTGGTTGAGGAAGCCGTCTGCGGTCACCTCGACGTGCCGGGCGCGCGCGGCCAGGTAGGGACCCCACGACTCGTCGCGCGCGAGACCCGCGGGAACTGAAGGGAGCCAGGGGAGCGGGCCCTCGCCCGCCGCCTCGAGGACGTCCTCCCAACTACTACCGAGCAGCCGTTGTGCTCCGCTGGTGACCGCGTCGGCATAGCGTACGGAGGCCTCGTGGAGCTGGGTGGACCAGCTGCGGCCGCGGCGCAGCGTCGTGGTGGCCGAGACCTCCGCGCCATCCCGAGCGACCACCTCGTCGAGCACCTGGATCGCGGTCAGCTGCTCCTCCAACCCGGGCAGCATGCACTGCTCCCGATCGGCGTCGACCGGGTCGACAGGTTCGAGCACGACGTGGACGTGGTTCTCGCGCCGGCCGCGGGTCAGCATCGTGTACAGCATCTGCCGGTCCTCGTGGCCGTCGACGATCCCGTGGACGACGTCGGTGGTGAGGCCCTGTGCGGTGTGGACGGTTGAGGCGTAGCCGAGTTCGACATGGTCGGCCACGTAGTCGGCAGGCAGCACCACCTTCAGGCCGGTGGTGGCGTGGCGGACGGTCAACGCGTCGCGGCGGATGCGGGTGATGGTCCAGCGGTCACCGTTCTTGACCCAGTCGGTCCCGGCGACAGCCAGGCGGCGCTGGTTGTGACGGGTGATGATCGTGTCCCCGACGGATGCCTGGTTGCCATCGGCCAGCTCGACCTCGACCCGCGGCGCGATACCCGCGAGACGGCGGGATCGAGCCCTGTGGTTGAGAGTGGCGACGAGGTCTCGCGTGGGCGCCAGCATGAGTGCATCCAGCCCGTGATCTCGGTCCTGCTGCCATGAGGCCAGAACCTCGATCAGTGTGGTGTCCTCGTCGCCGGTGTGGACGCGGTCGTGGTCGAGATAGAACCCGATCGCGCCTCGATCGCCGCCGCGAAGGTCCAGGGAAGCGGCGGCCTCGCCGGGATCGATGAACCGTACGACCTCCTCGAGCCGGTCGGCACCGTGCCAGTGGGCGATGTCGCGCAGCACGCCACCGGCGCCCACGGCGGAGAGCTGCCGGTCATCGCCCAGGAGCCGGATCGTGGCACCGCGTGAGAGGCAGAAGGCAACGACCCGGTCGAGCGTTAATGTGTCGGCCATCCCAGCCTCGTCGATCACCACGAGGGTCTCGGGCCCGATGCGGGTGCTCAGCCCGCTATGACGGCGGCGCCCGGTATCGGTTGGCTGGGTGAGGACCTCGTCGTCGATCTTCGCGAGGGTCTCGCACGGCAGGCCGGTAGCGTCCTGGAGCACCTTCGCTGCGGCCGCGGACGGTGCCAGCCCGATCGCGTCATAGCCGTTGGTCGTCCAGACCGCCGCCAGCACCCTGACCGCTGTGGTCTTCCCAGACCCCGCAGGGGCCAGTGCGAGCCGGACCCGGTGGCCGCCACCGGCCAGCGCATGCACCAGTGCGCGTTGCCCGTTATTGAGGCGCACCCCGGCGACCTTGCTGGCGGCCAGGACGATGTCGATCTCCTCAACAGAGAACGCGAAGTCGCTGCCCAAGCCGGCCGCGTCGGCCAGCCGCTGTTCGGCTTGAAGGATCCGCTGGCTGGTGTAGCGGTCGGCACCGGTATGCCGGTAGACGCTGGTTCCGTCCGATCGTCTTAGGCCACTCGGTTGGCGAAGATCGGTCCTCCGCGCGACGGGATCGTCGTCAGGGGTGAGCTGCACCGACATCTCCACGGCGGCTGCGACGACCTCATCGGTCATCGCGGGTAGGTCCGCGGCGGCGACCCGACCAGATGCTGTGGCTCGCACCTGTCGCTCGGCTTCGGCCCGCAGGTGCCAGCTTTGCCAGGTCGCCCGATGGGTCTCGAGCTCAGCGATGACGGCGACTGCCGTTGCTTGGATCACGCGTGTGTCGACGACCTCGGTAGATGCCGGTCGGCGAACCGCAGCCGACACATCCAGTGCTTCGTGGATCATCGCGGCGAGGGTCGACTCGCTGCCCAAGAACTCCGATGCCTGGCGGCGCCAGATTCGTCGCTGATCGGCCTCGGCGCGCGGCTCGTGCTTGGGGGCACGTGTCTCGAGATTGGCCTGCTGAACCAGCCTGAGTCGTTCCGGCTCGGTCGGTGGTCGACGGTGCTCGCCGACGAACATAGTCACCAGGTCGTCCTCGCGGCGGTCGATGTCCCGGGCCCGCCGCGACCACATTCGACACAGCCCGGCTGAGACACCCACGATCTCGCGGATCGGGCGCCGCTCCCGAGGCCCGGTGCGTTCGTCGAACGTGACACCGAGCGCTTCGCCGAGCCGATACTCGAGCGCGGTGTTGTACGTCTCCGAGATCGCCACCGTGTGCTGGAACAACACCCGCCCGTAGACCGTCAGCCACTTACCTGAGTACTTCGCCTGCACCTTGTTCGCGACCGCGACATGAGTGTGTAAGTCCGGGTCACCGGCACGGGAGTCCCGGTGCCGGAACGCCGCCGCGATCAAGCCACGAGTCTCGACCTGCCGCGCCCCATCGGCCCCTTCCCGGGTGAACAACACCTCGCGCTCGACATACGCCAACGCGTCCTGAACCGCGGCATCGTGCGCCCGCTCGATCACCCGAGCAATCTCAGGTGGCGCGACCGCCCACAGCGCCGAGACCGACTTCACCGGACTGAACGTCAGGTCGAACCCAGCCACCCCGTCCGACCGCGTCCGCCGACCCAGCGGCCGCCCAGTGATGGGATGTTCCCCGACACCGAACAGATGCCCCATCTGCCCGGCCGTCACCACATCGCCCGAGTCGATCCCGTCCGGGCCGGCGAACACGGCGAGCCCCGACCCCACCCACTGGCCCGGTGCCTCGCCCTTGGCCTCGTAGTAATCAGCCAACGCGGTGCCGCCCAGCTCGGTGGAGTCGCCCGCCGCGACCTGCCGGGTCAGGTACTCGTACCCCGATCCCGCGGCCAACTTGTGGATCGTCATGGTCACGCACCCCAGGGGGCGACGGAGGCCCGCGAGTGGCCGAGGGGAGCGGGAATGAAAGAGGTCTGTCGGCTGGGATGGCTACGAGGTCATTCGGGACGAGTTTGCTCGGCTGGCTGGCCGGGGCGTCTGCTCCCGGTCATGGGCGAAGCTCGTGCTGTCCGGGAACGCTGATCTGGTTGCAGATGTCACGGATTGCGTTGGCGACCAGTTCGGGGTCATCGCGTTGCACATAGTGCCCACCGACTTGGGCGGTGATGAGGTCGCCGCCCAGACGTTCTGCCAGGGCAGCCTGATACTTCTGCCAGCGGTCGTCGAGCTCGGCGAGTGTGTAGGGCTGCCAGAAGTCAGGCGTCTTGGACTCCAGCCACCGGCCGGGCCGGCTCGCCACGACAACAGTCGGGCGCATCGGCACCGACTCGCGGATCTGTTCTAGATCGCGGACCGATGCGGCCATGTCGAAGGGGATCGTTCCCGGTCCCTCACCGTCGTCGATCACCGGATGGCCGACGTCGAGGAATAGTTGAGCGTCGCTCGCGTCCACGAAGACAAGCCCTGCCGTCTCGCCCGGCCATTCGGCCGCGAAGACTTCACAGATCAACCCGCCAAACGAGTGGCCCACCAGCACCCACGGCGGGTCGATCTCGGCTGCGGAGAGCAGTGCGTGCAGTTCGTGCGCTGCCGCACGGACGCCACGAGGCTCTGTGGCTGGGGCAGGGTCGCTCCCTCCCAGGCCAGGACGTGCGTAGCAGAAGAGCGGCAGCCCGGACAGAAGCGGGATCACTTCGTCGAAGCCGTCGCTGCTGTGGTCACCTGTGCCGGAGACGAGGACCACGGCGGGTCCGCCGACGCCGTCAATTGTCGTATCGACCTTGAGACGGTGGTCCCCGACACTGAACAGTCCGGCAGTCATGACCGCGATGGTACAGCGAGCGTTCTTGCACCTCCAGGATCTAAACTGCATCAGACTGCATAGGAGCCCGGGACCATTTCCGGGTTGGAAGGATCCCCGTGGAACTGTCACCGATCCAACGACGTCGAGCGCTCGGCGCGGAGTTGCGCCGCCTTCGCAGCGCTGCCGGGCTGTCTGGAATGCAGTTGGGTGCGCAGCTCGGAACATCTCAGGCGAGGGTCTCCCGCGTCGAGACCAGCGTGACGGTGAAACCGAGCATCGACTTGGTCACACGATGGCTGGACGTTGTCAAAGCCGATAAGGACGAACGCACCAAGGTTCTAAGACTGGCCGAGTCTGTACTCACCGAGGTAGGCAGTTGGCAGGCCGTTCACCGAGGCACCCTTGAACAGCGCCAAAGGCAACTGCTGGCCATGGACGACCTTGCCTCCGAGATCCGCCACTTCCAGCCCTTCCTCGTGCCCGGCCCACTCCAGACTCCCGAGTACGCCAAGGCGGTGATCGAGGCATCGCACCTCACCGCGAACACCGACGTCGACGCAGCGGTGGCGGCCCGCATGGAACGCGGCGAGCGGTTGCGCGACCCGAATATCGACGGTCCCGCCTATCACGTGGTCGTGACCGAGACGGCAGCCCGTTGGGTGCCCATGGCACAACATGACGTTCGTCTGCGCCAGTGGGCGCATCTGGCCGAGTTCGCGCAAGCGCCGAGGGTGACGATCCAGGTGATTCCTCAGGACGCACCGATGTCGATGCCGCCTTTGAGCGGCTTCGTGTGGGTCAAGTTCCGTGACTATGAGGAGCAGGTTCAGATCGAGACGCCGAGCCACGGCGTCACCGTCGCAGGAACGGACGACCTCAAGATCTACGCCATCGTCTGGGAGCAGATGCTTCGCGCGGCGCTTTCGCCCGAGGAGTCTCAGACCTGGCTTAGCCTGCTAGCGCAGGACCAAGTGGCACCACCTCAACAAGAAGGAGACTGATCATGCTGAGCCCTGACCGACCCGCCTTGGAAGAGTTCTTCAACTGGCGCAAGGCCGACACCAGTGGCAACGACGGCGGCTGCGTCGAGGTTGCCAACGGCCCACGAGGCTGGAAGGCCGTGCGCGACTCAACTGACCCGACCGGGCCCGCACTGATCTTCAACGCCCACGAATGGGCTTGCTTCCTCGACGGAGCCCGAAAGGGCGAGTTCGACCGCTAGGAGCAGGTGCTAGTCGTTGCCATTCATCGTATAGAACTGCATAATCAACTATGCAGTTCTATACGATGGAGGCGAAAAGCAGTGGCGACAACCGTCGACGAGCACGCAGTCCAGTGGCGACCGGTCTCGGTGCTCGTATGAGAGCCCGTCAGGCAAGCCCCGGACGACCACGACACATCCCGACCACCAGCACTGCATCACCACGCGACCAGGTGCTCAACGCGGCCGCAGAGCTGTTCGTAGCTCGGGGGTTTGCCGCTACCTCGACCCGGGAGATTGCGGAACGGGTCGGCATTCGGCAGGCCAGCTTGTATTACCACTTCGCCGGGAAGGACGAGATCCTCGCTGAGCTCCTGCAACGCTCCGTACGCCCCACGGTCGACAAGGTTGCCAAGATCGAGGCCTTGGTCCCACCCGAGACCCACGAGACCGCGCTCTACCTGCTCGCCCTCATCGACGTCCGCACGCTGGCAGAGGCGCCCCACAACGAGGGCATCCTCTACGGGCAGGCCGATGTGGCCAACAGCGAGGTCTACGCCGAGTTCCGCGATGCACGTCAAGAACTCATCGACGCGTACGGCCGGCTCGGCCTGCAGATCGCCTCACCCAGCGTCGCCGCCGACCTCGACGTCCGAGATCTCGGCGAGATGCTGATGCACTCGGTCGAGGTCGTCACCGCAATCCGCAGCGCTGGGCGGACGGTGACCCCCACGCGTGCGCATCGCATTGCCGCGGCGGCCCTGAGGACGTGCGACGTACCCAAGGAGACCATCGCCAACGCAGCCTCGGCGGCTACCGAACTCCTTGCCGAATTCCACCACGAAACCACCATCGCCCTGGCGGACCGCACCCCTTAGATCTCCTTGCCGGCCCGTCGCCTCACGCCTTGTTTAGCGGGATCTGGCGCAGCCGTCGAGGTAAGGGATGTGTGGGGGGAAGCTGCGGCCCCCGGCGGGGGCCTTATCGCTACGCAGCCCGCTCGCCCGCTCCGGGTCCTGAGGTCGAGCCGGAGCTGTGCCTTCGCTCATACTCCGTCAGTCCGCCGGGTAGAACTCCTTCGGGCAGGTCTCACCGGCACAGCTCGCGTACTTCTTGTCGAGCTGGCGTAGCTCGGCCAGTTCGGTGGCGTATTCGGGGAGCAGCGCGAGCGAGCGGATCTGGTAGGGGTCGTCGGCGAGGTTGTAGAGCTCCTCGCTGTCGTCGGGGTAGCGGACGTAGGTCCAGTCGGCGAAGCGGATTCCGGAGTAGAGCTGATGGTGGCCGTCGCTGACCCGCCAGGCGGAGAGCGGGAGCACCCGGTTCTGTGCGGGGGCGTCGAGCCAGGGCATGATGTTGACGCCGTCCTGGGTCCGTCCCGGCTCGGCGCCCGCGACCGCCATGATCGTGGTGGCGAGGTCGGGGTTGCCGATGCCGGTGGCCAGGCTCCGCCCGGCCGGGATGCCCGGCCCGCGCAGGATCACCGGGATCCGCAGTGTCTCCTGGTAGTGCCTCAGCTTGCCGTCGATGTTGTGCCCGCCGGTGGTATAGCCGTTGTCCGAGGTGAAGATGACGATCGTGTTGTCGAGCTGGCCGGTCTCCTTCAGGCGGAGTACGTGACTGGCGACGGCGCGGTCGACGGCCTGGACGGCCTCGACGCGCTGCTCATACGCAACCCTCAGCTCGGCACGCTTCTGCGGATCTAGGGTCTTGCTCGCGGGCGAGAGGGGCGGGGCATCGGTTGGGGTGCGGAACATGTAGGGGAGATCAGGTAGCTCGAGACCGTCGAAGGTGTGCTGGTCCTCGGCCGCCGGCCGGGTCGTGCTGGTGCCCTCGGGGTCGTCCTTCTCCCGCGGTCCGCCGTGATGGGGTGCCACGTAGTTGAGCCACAGGTACCACGGCTTGTCGGCGCGCTCGGGCGCCGAGATCATCTCGTTGGCCTGGTCCCGCATGACGTAGGTCGTGTA
>NZ_JBHVKN010000214.1:0-8483 GCF_042798075.1 Nocardioides sp. NPDC057772 | reverse complement strand
GGCGTTGGCCTCGGCGACCGCCGGTCGGAGGCGGGCGAGGAGCTCCTTGGGCTCCATGCCGGCACGGTCGGCGTGGTCGTAGGCGATGTGGAGACCGCCGACCGCGGTGATCCGCGCGGCCGGGTCGAAGGCCGGCGGCACCCAGCTCTCCAGCGCGGTCCGGCAGCGTAGGCAGTCGTCGTCGCGGCTCCAGTCGGCGAACTCGACGTCGTCGACCGCCAGGTCCTCGCCCCGGCTGGTGACGAGCACCAGCCGAAGGCCGTCATGGTCGCGCAGGGGCAGAGGGTTGTGCTCCAGCTCGTCGCGGAAGTGGAGCAGCGCAGAGGCCTCGTTGACCCCGACCCGATGGACGACCGCGCTGCGCAACCCCTGCAACTGCGCCTTCGCCGGCTCCCGGCGCAGCAGCCCGGGATCGACCAGGTCGGCGAGCCACTCGACCAGATCGACGGTGAGCAGCCGCTCGGCCTCAGCGGGCAGCACGGGGGAGGAGGTCGGGAGCCATGCGGGACACCGTAGCCGCCGGCCGCCGGGTAGCGGTCGTCGAGGCGGATAGGCTCGAGCGGTGCGACACGACGAGCAGTGGGCCCGGGAGCGGTTCGCCGAGGCGAGGGTGGCACGGCTGGCGACGGTGTCAGCCGATGGCGTGCCGCGGATCGTGCCGATCGTGTTCGCGCTCGCGGACGGGACCATCCTCACCGCGGTCGACCACAAGCCCAAGTCGACCACCCGGCTGCGGCGGCTCGAGGACATCGCGGCGAACCCGCAGGTGTCTCTGCTGGCGGACGCCTACGACGACGACTGGTCGCAGCTGTGGTGGGCCCGCGCCGACGGCGTCGCGCGGGTGCGTGACACCTACGACCTCGCCCCGCTGGTGGCGAAGTACGCCGACTACCGCGAGCAGCCACCGGCCGGGCCGGTGATCGTCGTCGACGTGACCCGGTGGTCCGGCTGGTCGGCGAGCTGAGCCCGCGATCAGCGCGACTGGCGCCGGAACGGCCGCAGGATCTCGCCGCTGGCCGACGGGCCGCGCGAGCGCGTCGGCTGGGGAACAGGCGGGTGCATCGGCGCGTGCATCGGGGGAGGAGGCATCGGCGGCGCCGCACCAGCCCAGGGGCCACGTACGTCCAGGACGGTGGCCCACTGCGACGCGGTCGGGCGGAGCCCGGGAGGACCGGCGGCCTGGTCCATCAGCCGGGTGAGCGGACCGACCAGGATGCCGGCCTCACCGGCGAAGGTCAGGTCGGGGCGCATGGCCGGAGCGGCGTTGCGGTCGCCGGTGAGTACTCGGGCGATGGT
Organism: Nocardioides sp. NPDC057772; assembly: GCF_042798075.1. Lineage (NCBI taxonomy): Bacteria > Bacillati > Actinomycetota > Actinomycetes > Propionibacteriales > Nocardioidaceae > Nocardioides > Nocardioides sp. NPDC057772. The sequence goes on along the minus strand of NZ_JBHVKN010000214.1, from coordinate 7,187 downwards.
GAGCGCCAGCTTGAACCGGTCGCTGTCCGCGGTCGGCGGCCGGCCGACGTTGCTCGGGTCCTCCCAGCCACGGGTGTCGGCGGGCGGCAGCACGCCGTCCTCCCCGGCCGGACGGATCCCGTCGCAGTCCAGCAGCATCACCCGGGGCACCGGCGACACCGACCAGGCGATGTTGCGCGGAGAGAGGTCACCGAGGACGAGGCCCTGGCGGTGGAGCGCGTCCATCACTGCGGCCAGCGCCCGCATCAGCAGCACCCGCTCGTAGACACCAGGGCTTCGCACGTCGCCCGCGTCCACCAGGAGACCCAGCTCGGCCAGCGCGGTGGTGGGACCGAACCCGGCCAGGAACGGCTCGTGGATGCGCTGCATCAGGAACCCCGCCGTACGCAGCCCGTCGAGCACGACCGTGTGCGGCCAGGCTGCGAAGTGGTCCACCTGGAGCCCCTCGCTCTCGACGAGCCCGCGAATGCGCACCAGCTCCGCCAGGGCACGCCCGTCGACGAGACCCAGCTCGCGCGTGCGGTAGAGCTTCGCGACCGTCCCGGGATGGTCGGCCAGCTCGATGATGCGGCCTTGCGAGCCCTGGGCGATATGGCGTCCCAGACTCAGGTCGCTGAGCTGGATTTCGTTCACGGAACCTCCGGCACCAGTCGTAGGTAGGCAGATCGTACGTGGCCCGGCGATCCCGTGCCGAGTCGACGGCTCAACTGGTGGCTGCTGAGATGGACACCGCGGTCGATGGCAGCGGCGTACCGTGGTGTGCACAGGACCTGCAGTCGGAGCGAGAAGAGGACAGGTGCTCCCTATCCAGATCGACGAGTCGACCACCCGCGGCGACGTGGTCGAGTTCGGCGGCGGGCGGCTGGCGCGTGCGCCGGGGGAGGCGACCGTGGCCGACGCGATGGTCCAGCGGCCGAAGCTCCTCCCGTCGACGGCCACCGTTCTCGACGTACGCGACTTCTTCCGCGACGACCACGTCCATGCGGCGCTCGTCGTCGACGGCGACCGGCTGCTCGCCGTCGTCGAGCCGGACGACCTCGAGTCTGACGACCTCGAGTCTGACGACCTCGAGGCGGGTGAGGACGGCCCGGCCCGGACGATGGGTACGCTCCTGGGCCGTACGGTTGCGCCGTACGCCGACCTCTGGACGATCTGGCGGTGGATGACCTCCCATGGGCGCCGACGGATGGCCGTGATCGAGGACGGCCACTGTGTCGGGCTTCTCTGCCTCAAGCGCAGCGGTCGAGGCTTCTGCAGCGACGCCGGGGTCCGGGCGCGAGCCCTGACTCGATGAGCAACCCGAAACCCCCACACGACAGGAGCTGAGATGGGACGAGTGACAGTCGGACGGCCCGTGCTGCGAGTCCGCGACGGCGTCGTCTCGCGACGGCCGGACAAGCTGGCCGCCGAGGAGCCGATGGAGATCCGGGTCAACGGCCGGCCGCTGACGGTCACCATGCGCACCCCGGGCGGCGACTTCGACCTGGCGGTCGGGTTCCTGGTCAGCGAAGGCGTCGTGCACTCCGCCGACGACGTCGCCAGCGTCCGCTACTGCGCCGGCGCGACCGCCGATGGCGGCAACACCTACAACGTGGTCGACGTCGGCCTGGCTGCCCACGTCCCGCCACCCGACGCGTCTCTGGAGCGCAGCTTCTACACAACCTCCTCGTGCGGACTGTGCGGGAAGGCGTCGCTCGAGGCGGTGCGTACGTCCTCGGCCTGGTCCGTCGCCGAGGACACCCTGCGGGTCACGCCCGAGCTCCTGACCGTCCTGCCGGAGCGGCTGCGGGAGGCGCAGCGCGTCTTCGACAGCACCGGCGGCCTGCACGCCGCGGGGCTCTTCGACGCCGAGGGCAACCTGCTCTGCATCCGCGAGGACGTCGGCCGCCACAACGCCGTCGACAAGGTGATCGGGCACGCCCTGCGCGAGGGCATGGTGCCGCTGCGCAACAGCATGCTCATGGTCAGCGGCCGGGCCTCTTTCGAGCTCGTCCAGAAGGCCGTGATGGCTGGCATCCCGCTGCTCGCCGCCGTCTCGGCGCCGTCCTCGCTCGCCGTCGACCTGGCCGACGACAACGGTCTGACCCTGGTCGGCTTCCTGCGCGGCTCGTCGATGAACGTCTACGCAGGCATCGACCGCATCGCGGCCCTACCCGTCGGCTGAGGGTCGGCCAGTCACAGGGCTCGAATTGAGTACGCCGGCTCAGGCGCGGCCGGTGGGCCCGCGACCAGAATTTCTGGCATGTCCACGAGCCTTTTGCGCCACCACCTGTTCGCGCCCGCCGCCTCGTGCTTCCTGGGCGTCCTGAGCCTGACGACGGTGCTCTGCTTCCACTTCCCGGAGCTGCTGACCAGCCGCGAGTTCCGGGCGGTCTACACCGAGGACTTCGCGCGTACGCTCCTTCTGATCGGCCTCGCGGCGGCCTTCTTCGCCGGCACGATCGCGGTGCTCCGCGACCAGCACAAGCGACTGGCGTTCACCGGTGTTGGCACGGCGACGGTGGCGGTGCTGCTCGGCGGCACCGAGGTGCCGTTCGACGGCCCGGTGAAGGACACGCCGTTCTCGCTCGGTCTCGACTGGTTCGTGCTCGCGCTGTTCTTCTCGGCGCTGGTCTTCATCCCGCTCGAGCACGCCTTCGCCCGCCGCCCGGTGCCTGTCTTCCGACCCGGCTGGCGCACCGACGCCTGCTACTTCTTCATGAGCCACGTGCTCGTCCAGCTGATCCTGATCCTGGTCACCACCTCCACCTCGCTGGTGGTCTCCGTGCCCCGGTGGTCGAGCTTGTCGAGACCCCTTGTCGAGGCGCAGCAGGCCTGGATCTCCGACCTGCCGTTCGTGGTGGCATTCCTGCTCGCGGTCTTCCTCGCCGACCTCGCCCAGGCGGTGCTGCACCGCTGCTACCACCGGATCATGGTGCTGTGGCGCTTCCACGCGGTGCACCACTCCAGCCCCGAGCTCGACTGGCTGGCCGGCTCGCGGGTGCACTTCGTCGAGACCGTGCTGACCCGCAGCATCGTCCTGCTGCCGCTGCTGTTCCTCGGCTTCTCGACCTCGGTCGTCAACGCGTACGCCGTGCTCGTGGGCATCCAGGCGGTCGTCGCGCACGCCAACCTCGGCATCCGGTTCGGCTTCCTCGAGTACCTGATCGTGCTGCCGCGCTACCACCACTGGCACCACGCTCGGCACGTCGACTACTGGGACCGCAACTACGCCATCCATCTGCCCGTGATCGACATGCTGATGGGCTCCTTCAAGCTGCCTCGAGACGGCAGCTGGCCCGAGGAGTACGGCGTCCTCAAGCGCGAGACCGTGCCGGTCGGGATCCTCACCCAGCACGTGGCTCCGTTCCTCGGCCAGCGGACCTTCGACGAGTACGTCCGGTGACAGGTGTGCTGCTGAACGACCTCAGCAGCACACCTGTCGGTGTCCCTGCGCTCAGGAGTTGCTCACCGACCACCCGGAGATCACCGTCGTCAGCCGGTCCTCGCCTCCGGAGTTGGCGGGACTCGCGGTCATGCAGTTCTGGGGTGTCCTCGACCCACGTGCGCGGCCAGCGATCAGTTGACCCGGACGGGCGGTAGAACCTCGGTAGGGAGGTCGTGGCAAGATTCCCGCCATGAAGCCTGCGGCTGTTCTCTGGGACATGGACGGCACCCTGGTCGACACCGAGCCCTACTGGATCGCCGCGGAATACGCCATCGCGGAGCGCTTCGGCGCGACCTGGTCCGAGGAGCAGGCGATGGAGCTGGTCGGCAACGCGCTGATCGAGTCTGCGCGGCTGGTCAAGGCGGGGATGGGCCTTCCGCACGAGCCGGAGGAGATCGTCGAGATGCTTCTCGACGGCGTGGTCGAGCAGGTCGAGCGTGAGGTGCCGTGGCGGCCGGGAGCGCGCGAGCTGCTCACCGACCTGGTCGAGCACGGTGTGCCCTGTGCGCTGGTGACGATGTCGTACGCCCGCTTCGTCGGCCCCATCCTCAAGGAACTTCCCGAGGGCACCTTCAAGGTGATCGTCACCGGTGACATGGTCGCCAACGGCAAGCCCCACCCCGAGCCCTACCTGACCGCGGCCGCAGCGCTCGGCGTCGCGGCCGAGGACACGATCGCGGTGGAGGACTCGAACACCGGCGCCCGCTCCGCCGAGGCCGCCGGCTGCACCGTCCTGGTCGTCGAGAACCACGTCCCGGTCGCCCCCGGCGAGCGCCGGGTCTTCCGCGACACGCTCGAGGGGATGACGTACGCCGACCTGGCTGCCCTCTGACCGCTTCCGGTCATCTAGGGTGCCTTCGTGGGCCACATCCAGATCACTCCGTCCATCCTCAACGCCGACTTCGCCGCTCTCGGGGCGGAGGTCGCCCGGATCCCCAGCGCCGACTGGATCCATGTCGACGTGATGGACAACCATTTCGTGCCCAACCTGACCTTCGGACCGACGATGGTCGAGGCGATCGCGCGATCCACGTCGGTGCCGCTGGACGCCCACCTGATGATCGAGAACGCCGACCGCGAGGCGCCGGCCTACGTCGAGGCCGGCTGCGGCTCGGTGACCTTCCACGTCGAGGCCACCAAGGCCCCGGTGCGGCTGGCCCGCGAGATCCGCGCCAAGGGCGCCCGTGCCTCGATGGCCCTCAAGCCGGCGACCCCGATCGAGCCCTACGAGGACATGCTGGCCGAGCTCGACATGGTGCTGCTGATGACCGTCGAGCCGGGCTTCGGCGGCCAGAAGTTCCTCGATCTGGTGCTGCCGAAGATCCGCCGGGCGCGGGCGATGATGGACAAGGCCGGCGTCGAGACCTGGCTGCAGGTCGACGGCGGGGTGTCGCTGGAGACGATCGAGCGCTGTGCCGAGGCCGGGGCCGACGTCTTCGTCGCCGGCTCCGCGGTCTACTCGGCCGACGACCCGGACGCGATGGTGAACGCGCTGCGCGACAAGGCCGTCTCAGTCGCTGACTCCTGATCGGGCCTCGTGCCACCGGTATGGCACACTGGTTTCAGACGAGCTTGTGCTCGCGTGCTCTGGGGTCGGTGAAATTCCGAGCCGGCGGTGACTGGATCAAAGGTCCAGAAGTCCGCGACCCGATGGCAGCCAGTCATCGGTTGACCAGGTGAGAATCCTGGACCGACGGTTAAAGTCCGGATGGGAAGACGCACGCAGCCCGATTCGTCGTGACCGCCCTGAGACCAGGGCGCGGCGCGATGTCTCGGCCTGACCCCGGAGTCCGTGAGACGGACCAGAGGGGATCAGATGAAGTGCTTGGACCAGCGTGACCCGGAGCCGGGGGCGATGCGTCGCGCCCTGGACCTGGCCGCTGCGATCGGCGCCCCGGGACCTGCCACCTATCCGAACCCACGTGTGGGCTGCGTACTCCTGGGGGCGGACGGGTCGATGATCGCGGAGGGCTACCACCGCGGGCCCGGCACGCCGCATGCCGAGGTCGACGCCCTGGCGAAGGCAGGAGAGGCCGCCCGTGGGGCGACCGCCGTGGTGACGCTGGAGCCGTGCAACCACACCGGCCGGACCGGCCCCTGCTCGCAGGCGCTGATCGAGGCCGGCGTCGCCCGTGTCGTCTACGCGCAGTCCGACCCCAACCCCGTCGCCGCCGGCGGTGCCGCCACACTGAAGCAGGCGGGGGTGGAGGTGGAGCAGGGCCTGTACGCCGCAGAGTCCCGTGAGCTCAACCGCGTCTGGACCCGCGCGGCCGAGCTGCAGCGGCCCTACGTCACCTGGAAGTTCGCCACCACGCTCGACGGGCGCAGCGCCGCCGCCGACGGCACCTCGCGCTGGGTGTCCTCGCGGGCCGCACGCCTCGACACCCACAAGCTGCGGGCGCTGAGCGACACCATGCTCGTCGGGACCAACACCGTCGCCGTCGACGACCCCGCGCTCACGGTGCGCGACCTCGAGGACCGGCCGGTCGGCGTACAGCCGCTGCGGGCGGTCATGGGGGAGCGCGACCTCCCGGCCGAGCGCCAGATCTTCGACCGGCAGGCACCGTCGCTCCATCTGCGCACCCGCGACCCGCACGAGGCCCTGGCCACGTTGTGGGAGCGCGAGCGCCGCCATGTCTTTCTCGAGGGCGGGCCGACGCTGGCCGCAGCCTTCCTGGAGGCGGGAGTCGTCGACGAGATCGTCGTCTACGTCGCCCCGTTCCTGCTCGGCGCCGGCCGCTCGGCCGTCGCCGGCCTCGGGATCAGCACCATCTCCGACGCCTTCCGGCCGCGGGTGCGTTCTGTCGACGTGCTCGCACCAGCCGCTCCGGGCGAGGAGCCGAACGTTCGGTTCATTCTGGAACCACAGAAAGGGGAGCAGTGATGTTCACCGGGATTGTTGAGGAGCTCGGCACCGTCGCCGGGATCGAGGACCAGGGCGATGCCGTACGCCTGACCATCTCCGCGGAGACCGTGCTGTCGGACGCCGAGCTGGGCGCCTCCATCGCGGTCAACGGCTGCTGCCTGACGGTCGCCACGCTCGGGTCGAGCGAATGGACGGCGGATGTGATGCTGGAGACCCTCAAGCGGACCAGCCTGCACGCGGTCTCGGTCGGCGACCAGGTCAACCTGGAGCGCGCTGTCACCCCGACGACCCGGCTGGGCGGTCACATCGTCCAGGGGCACGTCGACGGCGTCGGCAGCATCGTCTCGCGCGAGCCGAGCGAGCACTGGGAGGTCGTCACGATCTCGTTGCCTCCGGAGCTCGCGCGCTACGTCGTCGAGAAGGGCTCGATCGCCGTGGACGGGATCAGCCTCACCGTCGTCTCCGTCACCGACGACTCGTTCACCGTCAGCCTCATCCCCGAGACCCTGGCGCGTACGTCGCTGGGGTTCCGGGCCGTCGGCGACGAGGTCAACCTCGAGACCGACATCATCGCCAAGCACGTGGAGAAGCTCGTGCTGACTTCACCGGAAGGGGTTCGGTCATGACGGAGCAGCAGTACGTGGGGGTCCGGCTGGACCCGGTCGAGGCCGCGATCGCCGACCTGGCGGCCGGGAAGCCGGTCGTGGTCGTCGACGACGAGGACCGGGAGAACGAGGGCGACCTGATCTTCTCCGCCGAGCTGGCGACGCCGGAGGTGATGGCGTTCGCGATCCGCTGGTCCTCCGGCGTGATCTGCGTAGCGCTGCCCGGAGACCGGCTCGACGCTCTCGACCTGCCCCCGATGACTCGTGTCAACGAGGACCGCAAGCAGAC
>NZ_JBHVKN010000213.1:0-8509 GCF_042798075.1 Nocardioides sp. NPDC057772 | reverse complement strand
GCTTCCTCTGCATACCTAGACGAACCGACGCCGCAGCTACACGTGCCCTGTGGCCGAGGCCCGGCGCCTGGAGATGGCGTCGACGCTGGCCGCGACCAGAAGGACCAGGCCGGTGACCATCCAGACAGTGCCCTGGGGCTGGTCGAGCAGGCCCATCCCGTTGTCGATCACCGCCACCACGGTGCCACCGATGACCGCGTCGATGACCCGGCCCTTGCCGCCGAAGAGCGAGGTGCCGCCGATGACGGCGGCACCGACGGCGTACAGCAGGGTCGTCTCGCCACCGGTGCTCGGGTTCACCGAGTTGGTGCGGCTGGCGATCATGATGCCGGCCACCGCCGCCATCGTGGAGCAGAGGATGAAGCACGACAGCCGCACCCGGAACACGTTGATGCCCGCCCTGCGCGCCGCCTCCGCGTTGCCGCCGACCGCGTAGACGTGCCGGCCCCAGGCGGTGCGGGTCAGCATGAACGTGAGCACGATCAGCAGGCCGACGATCACCAGCAGCGAGACCGGGACCCCCTTGAGCGAGGTCAGCGCCGGGTTGCGGCTGCGCTCGACGGAGAGGTAGCCGACCACCGCGAGCACCACGACCGTCAGCAGCCCGGTCTTCAGGGCCCACAGCAGGATGGGCTGCACCGTCAGGTTCTTGGCGCGGCGACGGGCGTCGGTGACGTACGTCGAGGCCGCATAGCCCACGATGCAGACGATCCCGAGCGTCCAGCCGAGCCAGACCGGGAGGTTGGAGTTGTTGAGGCCGTTGATGAAGTCGTTGCGGTAGGGAATCGTCCCGCCCTCGCCGATCATCGTCAGGAGCACGCCCTGCAGCCCGAGGAACGCGGCCAGGGTGACCACGAACGACGGGATCCCCAGCCTCGCCACGAGCAGCCCGATGAGCAGGCCGATCACCGCGCCGGTGAGCAGCGCCGCCACCAGGGCCGGCAGCAGCGGCCACTCCTGCCGGGTCAGGAACACGCCGAGCACGCCGGCGCAGGTGCCGCCCGCGAAGCCCGCCGAGAGGTCGATCTCGCCCAGCAGCAGCACGAAGACCAGGCCCATCGCGAGCACGGTCACGCCGGCCGACTGGCCGATCAGGTTGGCGAAGTTGAACGAGTTGGTGAACTGCTCGGGACGCAGCGCCGAGAAGACCACGACCAGCGCGATCAGGCCCAGCACCGCCGGCAGCGAGCCGACCTCACCACCCTTGAGCTTGGCCAGGTAGGCGCGGAAGATCCCGCCCAGCGAGTTGTCGGGCATCGGGTCCGGCGACGCCGGATCGGTCACCGGCCGGTCGTCCACGTCCGCACTCATGCGGCACCTCCTTCGGGAACCACGCCGGTGGTGATCGCCTCCACGACCCGCCCGCGCGTGGTGGAGGCGGCCTCGATCTGGCCGACCATGCGCCCCAGGTGCAGGACCGCGATGTCGTCGGCGACCTCGAACACGTCGTTGAGGTTGTGGCTGATCAGCACGACGCCCAGGCCCCGGTCGGCCAGCCGCCGCACCAGCCGGAGGACCTGCTCGGTCTGCGCCACCCCGAGCGCCGCGGTCGGCTCGTCGAGGATGACCAGCTTGGAGTTCCACAGCACGGCCCGGGCGATCGCCACCGTCTGCCGCTGGCCCCCGGAGAGGGACGCCACCGGCGTACGCACCGACTTCAGGGTACGCACCGAGAGACCGTCGAGGGTCTCGCGAGCACGCTGCTCCATGGTGTCCTCGTCGACCAGCCGGAGCCGTCTCAGCTCCCGGCCGAGGAACATGTTGTGGACGACGTCGAGGTTGTCGCACAGTGCGAGGTCCTGGTAGACGACCTCGATCCCGAGCGCGGCGGCGTCCTTCGGGCTGGTCACCTTCACCGGCTCGCCCTCGAAGAGGTAGTCGCCGGCGTCGAAGAGGTGGATGCCGGCCATCCCCTTGACCAGGGTGCTCTTGCCGGCGCCGTTGTCGCCGACGAGCGCGGTGACCCGGCCCGCCCGCACCGAGAGGTCCACGCCGCGCAGGACCTGCACGGCGCCGAAGGACTTCTCGACGCCGTGCAGCTCCAGCAGCGGACTCACTGAGGCACGCCGTTCTCGGTGCACAGGGCCGCGATCGCGCCCGCGCACACCTCGGCGGCATCGGCCTGGCCGTCCTTGATGACGGTCACGACCGACTCCTTGGTGACCCAGACGGGCTCGGCGAGCACCGAGGGCACGTCGCGACCGGCCTCGGTGTCCTCCACGGTCCCGGTGGCGAGGGCGTCGGCGGCTTCCTTGTCCTCCTCGATCAGCGCGATCGCGAGGTCCGCGGCGGCCTTGGCCTCGAGCGCGGTGTTCTTGTAGACGGTGCCGCACTGGAAACCCTGCAGGACGTTCTGCAGACCCTCGACCGAGGCGTCCTGGCCGGTCACCGGGATCTTGCCCTGCGCGTTGTTCGCCTTCAGGCGGGCGATGATGCCGCCGGCCATGGTGTCGTTGGCCGAGACGACCCCGTCGATCTTGCCGCCGTTGGCGGTGTACATCTGGTCGAAGACCTTCCCGGCCTTGGTCGCGTCCCACTCCCCCGACTGGTCACCGACGAGCTTGTAGGTCCCGTCGGCGATCTTGGCCTCGAGCGCCTTCTCGTAGCCCGACTTGAACAGGGCCGCGTTGTTGTCGGTGGCAGCGCCGTTGACGTAGACGATGTTGCCGCCCTTCTTGCCCGAGGCGGTGATGCACTCGTCCAGGCCCGCGCCCATCAGCTCACCGACCTTCACGTTGTCGAAGGAGACGTAGTAGGAGGCGCCACCGTTGAGAGTCAGCCGGTCGTAGTCGATGCTCGTCACTCCGGCGTCGGCGGCCTTCTTCAGGCAGGCGGCGCCCGACTCGGAGTCGAGGTTGGTGATGATGATGACCTTGACGCCCTCGTTGATCATGCTGTCGCAGAGCTGACCGAACTTGGCGGTGTCGCCCTGGGCGTTCTGGATCGTGGCCTCGAGGCCGGCCTCGTCGAACGCCTTCTCCAGGTTGGGCCGGTCCTGGGACTCCCACCGGGGAGACGTGGTGGCGTCGGGCAGGATCACCCCGACGTCGGTGCCGCCCGAGCCACCCGAGTCACCGCCACCGTCATCCGAGCCACCACATGCCACGAGCGATGCGGTCGACAGAGTGGCGACCGCTGCGACCGCCATCAGACGGCCGATCTTGTGCGTGTTCATCGTCGAAACTCCTCAGTCCTGGGTGTGATCTATGTCACGTCGGGGTGCAACCTATCTCCTCCGGCGGCGATGTGAAACGGTTTCGAGGAGATCCCGATGACGGATTGACAACGTCCGTATGCCAACAGGTCACCACTGCTCGTTAGGGTGCGACGGCTCCCACCCCACCGACATCCACCAGAACAGCGATCACGTGACCGCCATCTCGGATATTTCCGCCCCCCGAACCACCCCGACCGACAGCGAGCCCAAGTACCCCAGATCTAGGCAGGCCACCGGGCACATCAGCGAGATCCATGGACTGCGCGGTATCGCGCTGGCGCTCGTGGTCGCCTTCCACCTCTTCGGCAACGGCCGGGTCTCGGGCGGGATCGACGTCTTCCTGGTGATCTCCGGCTTCCTCGCCACCCGCTCGCTGGTGGGCAGGGCGGAGCGCGGCCGGTTCCGGCTGGTCGAGCACTACGGTCGTACGTTCGCGCGGCTCGCCGCGCCGGCGCTGATCGTGCTGGCCGCGACAGCCGTGCTGATGGTGGCGTTCATCCCGCAGACGCTGTGGACCCAGACGACGCGAGAGATCGTCGCGGCGGCGACGTACACGCTCAACTGGGAGCTCATCGCCAACCAGCTCTCCTACGGCGCCGCGGGGCCGTCCTCGACGCCGGTGCAGCACTTCTGGTCGCTCGCGGTGCAGGGGCAGTTCTTCCTGCTCTGGCCGCTGGTGGTCGTCGGGCTCGCCTTCGTCCTCAGGGTGGTCACCCGCGGCCGGATCGGCCTGGCCCGGGCACTGTTCGTGCTGACCGCGGCCGCGTTCGCGGTCTCCTTCCTCTATGCGATCAAGGTGTCCGGGGCCGACCAGGCGGCTGCGTACTTCAACTCCGTCACCCGCTTCTGGGAGATCGGCGCCGGAGCGCTCACCGCGCTCGCCCTGCGCCGCCTGAGCCTGCCCGAGAAGATCAGGACGTACGCCGCATGGACCGGCCTCGCCCTCGTGGTGACCTGCGGTTTCGTGATGGACGGCGCCGACCACTTCCCGGGGCCGCTCGCGCTGTGGCCGGTCGCCGGCGCGCTGTTGGTGATGGCCGGCTCGACGCCGTCACCGCGTGGGCCGCGCCGCCTGCTGGAGACCCGGCCGCTGCGGTTCGTCGCCGACATCTCCTACGAGCTCTACCTGTGGCACTGGCCGTTGCTGATCGCCTGGCTCTACTACACCGGCGGCGAGCATCTCACCCTGGCCTCGGCCGCCGGCGTCCTGGTCGTCTCGACCGTGCTCGCCTGGGCGACCAACCGGCTGGTGACCCGGCCGATCCAGACGTACGTCATCAGGCCCGGCGGGCCACCGGCCCTGGTCGCCGCCCTGGCCGCCCTCGCGGTCGCCGTCGGCGCGGGATGGAGCGGCCTGGCCGCCATCAAGTACTCCGAGGACAGGGCGATCGAGGCGGCTGCCCGACTCGCGACCGCCGATCCCTACACGACCGAGTGCCTCGGGGCCGCGGCGATGGCGGCGGCATCCACGGGCCGGTCGTGCCGCAACCCCGACCTGCGCGGCGAGCTGATCCCGGCGGTGGCGGCGATCGGCGCGGACGACGACAACCGGAGCGAGTGCTGGTCGTTCGAGGAGCGTCCGGTGCGCTTCAGCGCCTGTCCGAACGGCGCGATCGAGGGCTACGAGAAGCGCCTGCTGATGGTCGGCGACTCCCACGCCGTCGCTCCCGTAGGCGCGCTCGACCTGATCGGCGACCAGCGCAACTGGCGCATCGACGTCGCCTCGCGAGCCGCCTGCCACTGGAACGCCCGCCCGCTCGGCCGCAACATCGCCGACAACCGCCCCGCCTGCGCGGAATGGAACCGGCAGCTCGAGGAGTATCTGCGCGCCCCCGAGCAGAGGAACCTCGACGCGATCATCGTCACCCACTCGGCCCGCAAGACGACCCAGCCCCTGGGCGAGGAGACGCCCTACGAGTCGACCGTCAACGGCCTCGTCGAGGCCTGGAGCCACCGGCCCTCGACGAAGATCCCGGTGATCGCGCTCGTCGACAACCCGATGTTCGAGCCCGACAACGCCGCCTATCTCCGCACCACGCTGGGCTGCATCCAGCAGCACTCACCCGAGACCGCGGGCGAGGCGTGCGGGCGGCCGCGCACGGACGTGCTCGTCAAGGATCCCCATCGCGACGCCGTCGCCCGCGACCCCAACGCCCACCTGGTCGACATGACCCACCTCTTCTGCGAGGACAGGATCTGCCCGGCGGTGATCGGCAACGTCATCGTCTACCGCGACGGCAACCACATCACCTCGCGCTACGCCCGCACGCTGGCGCCCTACCTGAGCCGCGAGCTGGCCCGGATCGTGGATTAACGGGCGACGGCGAGGGCGTCGATCTCGACGAGCATCTCCTCGCGCGGCAGGCCGGTCATCACGGTGGTGCGGCATGGGAGGATGCCGCCCTCGGCGACCCGGGAGCCGATGAACTCGCCATAGGCCTCGTTCATCGCGGCGAAGTCTTCCCGCGTGGTGAGGTAGACGCGGAGCATCAGCACGTCCTCGAAGCCGGCACCGGCGGCGGCGAGGATCGCCTCCACGTTCTGCAGGGTGCGCACGGTCTGGGCCTTCACGTCACCCGGGAAGAGGTACTCGTTGGTGGCGGGGTCGACCGGGCCCTGGCCGGAGACCTGGATCATGCCGCCGCGGACGACGCCCTGGGAGAAGGTGTGCGCGGGGGCCGGAGCCTGGTCGGTGGAGATGCGGAGGTCGGACATGGGTTGGGTTTCCTCTCGGGGTGTTCTCATGAGCTCCGGCCGGCCCAGTCGGCGGAGATCGCTTCGGTGGCCGCGAGGAGCTGCGGCACCAGGGCACGCACCCCCTCGCGGGGCAGGATGACGTCGGGCACGGAGACGGAGACCGCGGCGACGACACGCCCGGCCTCGTCGCGTACGGGCGCCCCGACGCAGTTGATGAAGTCCTCGTGCTCGGCCGCGTCCTCGGCCCAGCCCTGCTCGCGGGTGCGGGCGAGCACCTCGCGGTAGCCCGCAGCGTCGGCGATGGTGCGGCTGGTGAACGGACGGAAGTCGATGCCGGCGATCACGGCGTCCTGCTCGCCGGGCGGCAGGCCCGCGACGAGCACCTTGCCCACGGCGGTGGCGTGCAGGGCGGCGGGAAGGCCCACGCGCGAGTACATCCGCACGGCATGGGTGCTCTCCACCTTGGCGAGATAGATGGCCGCACCGTTCTCGTACGCCGCCAGGTGGACGGCCTGACCGCCCGTCTCCGCCGCGAGGCGGGTGAGGTGGGGCTGGGCGACGTCACGGATGGCGTGCTGGGCCAGGGCGATCGTGCCGAGCGCGAACAGCCGGGAGCCGAGGTGGTAGCGCTGGCGGTCGTCGCGGCGTACGAACCGGTCCGCCTCCAAGGTGTGCAGCAGCCGCATCGCGGTGGTCTTGTGGACCTCGAGGCGGGCGGCCACCTCGTCGAGGGACCGCTCGCCCTCGCCGAGCTCGATCAGGATCTGGAGCGCGCGGGAGAGACTCTGGCTCATCGGGCCACCTCCGTAGGGGTCTCGAGCGCCGGGGAGTCGATGCCGGCGGCGCTCACCCGGGTCGCCGCCCACTCCTCCTCGGAGCAGTCGAGCAGCCGAGCGCGTACGTCGGCGGCCGGCGGGTCGGCATGGTCGCCGGTCGCGGCCAGCACGCCGGCGGCGACCAGGTGGCCCTGGCGCAGCCGGCCGACCGGGCCGCTCCCGTCGACGAGTGCCGCGAGGTAGCCCGCCGCGAAACCGTCGCCCGCACCGACCGGCTCCACCACGTCGACCCGGAGGGCCGAGACCTCGGTGGCACTCCCGTCCGGATCGTGCTCACCGGCCGCGTGGGAGTCGGCCTTGATCACGAGCCGCGGGCGCTCACCCAGGAGCTCGCGCAGGTCCTGCGGGGAGTCCACACCGAGCGCCGCACGGGCCTCGTCGGCGCCGAGCAGCACCACGTCGGCCGCGCGCAGCAGGTCGAGCAGGGGCGTGATGTCGCGGCCGGCCCACAGGGCCGGTCGCCAGTTGAGGTCGACGCTGAGCCGGTACCCGTGCTCCTCGCGCAGCGCCAGCAGGCGGCCGACCAGAGCGGAGCCCTCCTCGAGGATGCCGACGGTGATGCCGGAGGTGTGCACGACCTCGGCCGAGGCGAGCGCCTCGGCCACCACGGGCCGGTCGAGCAGGCCGGCGTCCATCGCGGCCGCCGCGGAGCCGGCGCGGTAGTAGTGCATCCGGCTGCCGCCGGGGGCGGGCTCCTTCACGTAGAGACCCGTGGGCCGCTCGGGGTCACGCTCGGCCTGGACCTCCACGCCGCGCGCGGCCAGATCGTCGGTCACCACGTCACCGAACGGGTCGCGGCCGAGGCGGGACACCCAGGCCGTCCGCACACCGAGAGCAGCCAGAGCTCCCGCCACGTTGGCCTCCGCACCACCGACCGAGCGACGCAAGGTCGTCGCCTCCGCCAGCGGCCGATCGCCGTCCGGGCGCAGGACGACCATCGCCTCCCCCAGGCAGATCGCCCGCACGTCTCCGCTAGTGCCCACGAATGGAGCTCCTCCCTGTCGCGTCATCGCCGGCCCGTTGACGACCGGTGTGACCGATGCTACAACTATTGAATCACATTACGCAATCACCGTTGCACATTATGCAATGCAGGAAGGACGGGTCATGGATCACCCGGCAGCCCACATCGACACGACGGCCGTCGCCGCGCTGCGCGATGAGCGGGTCGACTGGCGCCACAAGGCGATCCCGCCCGCGCTGTGGGGACGTACCGTCGCAGAGGTGCTCGCCGCGGCGCCCCGGCTCTCACAGCTGCCCATGCCCGTGCTCTCCCTCTCCCGGGTCGCGATGAGCCACAACCGCGACGTGCTGGCGGAGTGGTGCGCCGAGCGGGGCATGGCCCTGGCGCCGCACGGCAAGACGACCATGGCCCCACAGCTGTGGGCCGAGCAGCTCGCCGCCGGAGCGTGGGCGATCACCGTCGCCAACCTCCCCCAGCTCGCCGTCGCCCGCGCCTTCGGCGTCTCGCGAGTGATCGTGGCCAACGCTGTCGTCTCTCCGCTCGCCCTGCGCTGGATCGCCGACCAGCTCACCGAGGATCCGGCCCTCGAGATCCTGGTATGGGCCGACTCGCCCCGCACCGTCGCCCTGATGCACGACGCACTCGCGGCCCACGCCGCCACGGTCGATCCGCGACGCGCTCTCGGCGTGCTCGTCGAGCGCGGAGCAAGGGGTGGTCGCACCGGCGCCCGCGACGAGGTTTAATATTTTTCAGTCGTCGTGGGCGTGTCGTATTTTTCAGTGTTGATTTTGGTGG
>NZ_JBHVKN010000212.1:0-8573 GCF_042798075.1 Nocardioides sp. NPDC057772 | reverse complement strand
TGCTCATCGACAAGATCGGCGAGGCGGGCCTGGTGAAGCTGGTCGACGGGCGCAAGGCCCGGATCCTCGACGGCGAGATCTTCGACGGCGAGCAGCTGCTGACCTCGGGTCGGGCGCTCGACCAGGAGTCGCTGGAGGTCGACCTCGAGGACGCGAAGCGTGGCCTGAGCTCCCACCTGGAGCTCTTCACCCACAACAGCAGCGAGCTGCTCAAGCGCGAGGAGGAGGTGCTGCTGCACGGCAACGGCGTACCTCCTCTCGACACGCCGCTGGCCGGCCGTCCCGTCGTCGTGGTCGCCGAACACCCCGACCTGGGCCGCCTCCTGGGCGACCTCAAGGGCTTCCTGCGCGAGCAGCGTCCCGCGATCATCGCGGTCGGCCGGGCGGCGACGCGGCTGACCAAGAAGCAGGTACGCCACGCCGTGCTCGTCCTGGGCCCGGACACCGACACCTACCCCGAGCCGAAGGTGCTCACCAGCGCCGCCGAGGTCGTGCTCGCCCCCGGCGGCTCGGCGAGCGAGAACGCCGCTGAGCTCCTCGACCGGGTCGGCGTGCAGCCCAAGCGGTTCGAGTCCTCCCTGGCCCCCGAGGACGCGGCCCTCCTGGTCGCCTACACCCAGCACCCGTCGCTGGTCGTCGGCGCCGGTCTGAGCACCACGCTGACCGACTTCCTCGAGGACCAGCGCCCAGGTCTGGCCGGCACCTACCTGACCCGGCTCGCGCTGGGCCCGACGCTGATCGACGCCTCCGCCGTCCCGGTGGTGCGTCGCAAGGAGCCGCGGAGCAGGCGGTTGGCGCTGCCGGTCCTCGCCGCGGTGACCGCGCTCGCGATCGGCGTACCTGCCGGCATCTGGGCCGCCGAACACGACGTCACCGAGATCGGCAGGGGAGTGCGGAGCCAGGCCGGTGAGGGCGCAGCCGCGAGCGCCACCGCCGGCCAGAGCGGCGCCGCGAACCAGAACGATCCAGGGCAGACGGCCGAGGCGCAGTTCGTCGCCGAGGCCGGCGACACGCTCCTGCCGGGCAAGCTCACCGGGCACAAGGTCGCGGTCCTCACCCTCCCCGGCGCGGACCCGAAGACGGTCGATGCGCTCACCGGCAACATCGAGACGGCCGGTGGCGTGACGACGGGGGTGCTGGACGTACGACCCAACCTGCTGGACCCGGATCGCAAGCAGTACGTGGACAGCCTGGCCACCCAGCTGGTCAAGCAGCTCGGCCGCGGCGACGCCGGCCAGGCCACCTATCAGCGGATGGGACAGGTGATCGGGCAGACCTACGCGGGCACGAACCCGCCGGCCGAGTTCGACCAGCCGGCCAAGACCGCCGCTGTGGCGTTGCTCACCGGCGACCTGGTCAAGGCCCGCGCGCGACCGACCGGGCCGGCCGACCTGGTCCTGGTCGTACTCGGCGAGGACAGCAAAGACACCACGGCGGTCGAAGGGCTGGTCGAGGGGCTCGGCGGGGCCACGAAAGGCCTGGTCGTGGGGGCGACCGCGGACTCCCAGGACCTCGAGAAGCTGCGCGCCCACGGCTGGCCCGGCTGGTTCGCGTCGGTCGACGGCATCGACACCGTCGCCGGGCAGGTCGCGGCGCCGTTGGCACTGGCGCGACAGACGAGCCGACAAGGTGGCGATTTCGGAGCGTCAGGTTTCGGTGGCCTGCTGAAGGATTGATAGGATTGAGGTCCATGAAGTCGGCGAGCTTGACCAAGCACATTTTTGTCACCGGGGGCGTCGCCTCCTCATTGGGAAAGGGCCTGAGCGCCTCCAGCCTCGGCCGCCTTCTCCGGTCGCGTGGTCTGAGCGTGACCATGCAGAAGCTGGACCCGTACCTCAACGTGGACCCCGGCACGATGAACCCGTTCCAGCACGGTGAGGTCTTCGTGACCAACGACGGTGCCGAGACCGATCTCGACATCGGCCACTACGAGCGGTTCCTCGACACCGACCTGGTCGGCCACGCCAACGTGACCACCGGGCAGGTCTACTCCAACGTGATCGCCAAGGAGCGCCGCGGTGACTACCTCGGCGAGACCGTCCAGGTGATCCCGCACATCACCGACGAGATCTCCGAGCGGATCCTGGCGATGCACGGCCCCGACGTCGACGTGGTGATCACCGAGATCGGCGGCACCGTGGGCGACATCGAGTCGCTGCCGTTCCTCGAGGCCGCCCGCCAGGTGCGCCAGCGCCTCGGCCGCGACAACGTCTTCTTCGTCCACGTCTCCCTGGTGCCTTACATCGGCCCGTCCAAGGAGCTCAAGACGAAGCCGACCCAGCACTCGGTGATGGCGCTGCGCCAGATCGGCATCCAGCCCGACGCCATCGTGTGCCGCGCCGACCGCGAGCTGCCCGAGGGCATCAAGCGCAAGATCGCGCTCATGTGCGACGTCGACGAGGACGCCGTGGTCACCGCCGCTGACGCCCCGAGCATCTACGACATCCCGAAGGTGCTCCACCGTGAGGGCCTCGACGCCTACGTCGTACGCAAGCTCGACCTGCCCTTCCGCGACGTCGACTGGGCGCTGTGGGAGGACCTGCTCCGCCGGGTCCACCACCCGAAGGAGGAGCTCACCATCGGCCTGGTCGGCAAGTACATCGATCTCCCCGACGCCTACCTGAGCGTCGGGGAGGCGCTGCGCGCCGGTGGCTTCGCCAACGAGGCCAAGGTCAACATCCGCTGGATCCCCTCCGACGAGTGCGAGACCCCCGAAGGCGCCGCCAAGAACCTCCATGACGTCGACGCGGTCTGCGTCCCCGGCGGCTTCGGCATCCGTGGCCTCGAGGGCAAGCTCGGCGCGCTGACCTACACCCGCACCCACCAGATCCCCACGCTCGGCCTGTGCCTGGGCCTGCAGTGCATGGTCATCGAGTACGCCCGCAACGTGCTCGGCCTGGAGAAGGCCGACTCCACCGAGTTCGACGCCGAGACCCCCGAGCCCGTCATCGCGACGATGGAGGAGCAGAAGGCGTACGTCGAGGGCGCCGGCGACCTGGGCGGCACCATGCGCCTCGGCCTCTACCCGGCCGAGCTCAAGAAGGGCTCGATCGCGGCCGAGGTCTATGGCGAGACCTCCATCGCGGAGCGCCACCGCCACCGCTACGAGGTCAACAACGCCTACCGCGACCAGCTCGAGGACGCCGGTCTGGTCTTCTCCGGCCTCTCGCCCGACAACCAGCTCGTCGAGTTCGTCGAGCTGCCCCGGGACGTACACCCCTACTACGTCTCCACCCAGGCCCACCCCGAGCTCCGCTCGCGCCCGACCCGCCCCCACCCGCTCTTCGCCGGGCTGGTGAAGGCGGCTCTCGACCGGCAGAAGGAGCAGCGGTTCCCGATCGACGAGACCAACCTGCGCCGTGAGGTCAGCGAGGTCGAGCTCCCCGAGTCCGAGCCTGCGTCGATGTGAGGAACGAACAGCTGCGCAACGCGAGGAGGTCGAGCGAGCGCAGCGGGTGAGCTAGCGAACCCGCGAAGCGGGTCGAGACACAGGCTGACGTCTGAGCAGCTGACATGACGAGCCCCCTGGGGTCGGCCGATGCCGGACCCAGGGGGCTCGTGTCTGTGGGCGCTACTCGCGTACCTCGCCGGTCGGCTTCACCTCGCCGCGCCACGCGCCGGTCTCGGTGCCGCGGTGCTCGATGAACTCCTTGAACCGCTCGAGGTCGCCCTCGGCGCGCTTGTCGACGATCTTGAGGACGTCACCGGTCTTCTCGACCACGCCCTCGGGCTCGTACTCCAGGCGCAGGGTGACGTTCGTCGTCTTGCTCATCTTGTCCTCGGTGAACGAGACCGTGCCCTGGTTCTTCGCGCCCTCCACGGCGCGCCAGGTGATGCGGTCGTCGGGAACCTGGTCGACGATCTCGGCGTCCCACTCACGCGTGACCCCGCCGATCTCGGCCTTCCAGTGCAGATGCTTGTCGTCGAGCTGGCGAACCGACTCGACGCCCTCCATGAACTGAGGGAACGACTCGAACTGGCTCCACTGGTCATACGCTGTGCTGACCGGAACGCCGACCTGGACGCTCTTCTGGATGGTGCTCATCTGTCTCGCGTCTCCTCTCGATTGCGTACGACACAGCGGGTACCCGACGGCCGGTCGGGCCATACCTTCTCGATCAGGCTCGACCAGGCTCGACCAGGCTCGATCAGGCTCGACCAGGCCGGGCTCACAGCGCCCGGGCCGCGACCTGCCGGGAGTGCACGTCGGCGAGACGGATGACCGTCTGGCGTACGAACGGGACCAGCGTGTCGCTCTCGCAGGCGGCCCGTGCGGCCGCGGCGACGTCCTCGCCGGCCTGAGCTGGGTAGAACCGGAGCTGAAGGCCGAAGGCGAGCAGCCCACCGCCCCTGATGGCGGCGACCGCGTCGAGATAGCGCTGGGCGTACGGCGCCAGGACCTCGTCCTGGCCGGGCCGCCAGAACGCCGAGCTCAGCATGTAGGCGCCGTCGGTGCGCGGCAGCCGGCGCTCGACCATGGTCACCTGCCAGGCCTCCTCCTTGGCCTCTGCGAGCGGCTGTGCGGTGCGTACGGCCAGGGCGCTGACCCAGGACTCGGGATCCGGGTCACGCGCCTCCAGGGCGGCGACGGCCTCCGCGTCGTAGTCTCCTAGCTCGGCGCGCCGGCCGAGCAGGCGCCAGGCGACCTGGATGTCCTCGGCGGCGCCGGCCTCGGCGAGCGCGATCTGCTCAGCATTGGAGGCGTGGGAGGCGACGACGCGAAGCGCGGTGTCGCGGTTGGCCGGATCCTCGGCGAGGGCCGCCGCGGCGCCCGCGACCAGGGCGCGTTGCTCGGCGACCCGGTCGGGAGCGGTCCAGAGCTCGGCCGCGGTCACGGCCATGCCGAGGAACTCACCGGTGACCTGGGGGTTCCGCTCACGCTCCAGCACCGAGACGACGCGGGAGACGACCTCGGGGCCGGCGATCTCGCCGCGGAACAGCGCCGACCAGGCGCTGTTGACCGCGACCGCCCGCGCGACTGCATCGGGCAGGACTCCGGCGTTCCGGCCGAGCCAAGCCTCGCTGGCCTCGTCCGAGCGCACCGCCGCGAAGGTCACGTCGGTGGCGTTCACCAGGTGCGCCGCGGCGTCCGGGAGCGAGACCGCGACCGGCTCACCCTCGACGGTGACCGGGGTGATCGCGAGCAGGGCCCCGGAGTCGTCGTAGGAGGCGATGTCGAGCCGGTGGGGACGTACGGTCCCGTCGGCGCTGGTGACCGAGACCTTGCCGTCGGCGAGGGTGATCACGTCGGTGCCTGCGTGGTCGAGCCAGGCGGTGGTCCACGTGGAGAGGTCCTTGCCCGCGGCCGCCCCGAAGGCGCTCATCAGGTCGTCGAGGACGGTGTTGCCGTAGGCGTGCTCGGCGAAGTAGGCCTGCAGCCCGGCGAGGTAGGCCTCCTCGCCGATGTAGGCGTGCAGCTGCTGCAGCACCGCCTGGCCCTTCATGTAGGTGATCGCGTCGAAGTTCGCCATCGCGACCTCCACGCTGGGCACCACACCGCGGATCGGGTGGGTGGCGGCGGTCAGGTCGGTGTCGTAGGCCGTCTTCTTCTCGGTCAGCGCGATCGAGGCCCACACGTCGGCGTAGCCGGGGAGCGCGGCCGAGGCCCACACGGCCGCCCACGAGGCGAAGGCCTCGTTGAGCCACAGGTCGTCCCACCAGCGCATCGTGACCAGGTCACCGAACCACATGTGAGCCATCTCGTGCAGGATCACGTTGGTGCGCTCGGTGCGGTCGGCCTGGGTCGGCGGCGTACGGAAGAGGAAGACGTCGCTGTGCGTCACCGCGCCCCAGTTCTCCATCGCGCCGCCCATGTCGGGCACGAAGATCTGGTCGTAGCGCCGCTGCGGGAACGGCATCGCGAACTTGGCGCCGAACCAGGCCAGGCCGTGCTCGGTGACGTCGAGGATCTCCCCCCGGTCCCGCTCCAGCTGGCTCGCCAGCGACCGACGGGCATAGAGCCCCAGGTCGTAGCCGCCGCGCTCGGCACGGACCTCGACGAACGGGCCGGCGTTGACCACCACGACGTACGTCGAGAGCGGGGGAGTGTCCGCGAAGACCCAGGTCCTCGCGCCGGCCGCCGCGTCCGAGACGCGGGCGGGCGCGGAGTTGGACAGCACGGTCCACTGCTCGGGTGCGGTCACGGTGAACGCGTGCACCGCCTTGAGGTCGGGCTGGTCGAAGCAGGCCCACAGCCGACGGGCGTCGTCGGGCTCGAAGGAGGTCCACACGTAGACGTTGCCGTCGGAGGGGTCGACGGTGCGCAGCACGCCCTCGGAGGAGGCGGTGTTGGACTGGGAGGCGCTGACGACGAGGGTGTTGGTCTCGGCCAGATCCTCGAGCGGGATCCGGCCAGCACTGATCGTGGCGAGGTCGAGCTCGGTGCCGTTGAGGGTGGCGGCCGACACCTCGGCGACGCAGTCGACGAACGTGCTCGAGCCGGGGGCGGCGGAGAAGGTGATCGTGGAGACGCTGGTGAGCGTCTCGCCCTCCAGCAGGCCGGTCAGGTCCAGCGAGATGTCGTAGCGCTCGACGGTGACGGTGGCGGCCCGCGCGGCCGCCTCCTCCTGAGTGAGCGAGGCAGGGGCGGCGGGGGAGTTGTCAGACATGCGCCGAGGGTAGCCTCGGGCCATGACTTCGGACGCACGAATTTCCGGCGCGGCCACGCCGCTGGACCCGGTGCCCCTGACCGAGTGGGACACCCCCGAGAGCTGGCCGGTGGCCTCGAGGGAGGACCTCCACCGCGACGCCTGGGTGGTCGCGCTGCGTGCGGACCGGATCAACCGGCCAGGTCACGAGGACGAGGAGCCGTTCCGGCGGCTCGTCGTCGAGCACCCCGGAGCAGCGGTCGTGCTGGCGCTCGACGACGACGAGCGTGCCCTGGTCATCACCCAGTACCGTCACCCTGCCAAGCGCCGCTTCGTCGAGCTTCCGGCCGGCCTGATCGACTATCCCGGCGAGGACCCGCTTGACGTCGCCGTGCGTGAGCTGCGCGAGGAGGTGGCCCACGAGGCCGCCGAGTGGACGCACCTGCTCTCGACCTACACCTCGCCCGGGATCTCCGAGGAGATCCACCACTTCTTCCTCGCCCGCGGTCTGACCGCGACCGATCGCGACGGCTTCGAGCTCGAGCACGAAGAGGCCGAGATGAGCATCCACTGGGTGCCCTTCGAGGACCTCCTGGAGGCCGTGCTCACCGGCAAGGCGACCGACTCGCCGGTCGTCCAGGCCGTCCTTGCGTACGCAGCCCTGAAGTCGCGTGGCAGAGTCTGAACAGGCGCCTGGCCAAGGACCGAACGACGTGGTTTTGGTGACTTGCGCCACACCGGGTTAGACATGCCGCATCAGGCGGCGAACATCCGGCTGACCCAAACCCACGGACCACCACATTCTGGGGCCAAGACATGAAGGCAGGGCAATGAGAATCGGCGTACCCAAGGAAGTCAAGAACCACGAGTACCGGGTGGCGATCACCCCCTCGGGCGTCCACGAGCTGGTGGCCAACGGCCACGAGGTCTTCGTCGAGGCCGGTGCCGGCGTCGGCTCGTCCATCCCCGACGGCGAGTACGCCGCGGTCGGCGCCAAGATCCTCGGCGACGCCGACGAGACCTGGGGCAACGCCGACATGGTTCTGAAGGTCAAGGAGCCGATCGCGGAGGAATACCACCGCCTGCGCGAGGGCCTGACCCTGTTCACCTACCTCCACCTGGCCGCGGACAAGCCGCTGACCGAGGAGCTGCTGGCCAAGAAGGTCACCGCGATCGCCTACGAGACCGTCGAGCTGCCCAACCGGGCCCTCCCGCTGCTCTACCCGATGTCCGAGGTCGCCGGCTGTCTGGCGCCCCAGGTCGGCGCCTACAACCTGATGAAGGCCCAGGGCGGCCGCGGTGTGCTGATGGGCGGGGTCGGCGGTGTCGCCAACGCCAAGGTCGTCATCATCGGCGCCGGGGTCTCCGGGCAGAACGCGGCCAACATCGCGCTCGGCATGGGTGCCGACGTCACCCTGCTCGACACCGACCTGGAGAAGCTGCGGATGTCGTTCTGGCGCTACTCCAACCAGGTCCACGGTCTCGCCTCCAACAGGCTCGTGCTCGAGGAGCAGGTGCTCCAGGCCGACCTCGTCATCGGCGCGGTGCTGATCCCGGGAGCGGCCGCGCCGAAGCTGGTCAGCAACGACCTGGTCTCGCGGATGAAGCCCGGCTCGGTGCTGGTCGACATCGCCATCGACCAGGGCGGCTGCTTCGAGGACTCTCACGCCACCACCCACGCCGACCCGACCTACCAGGTCCACAACTCGACGTTCTACTGCGTGGCCAACATGCCCGGCGCGGTCCCCAACACCTCGACCTACGCG
Source organism: Nocardioides sp. NPDC057772 (assembly GCF_042798075.1). Classification (NCBI taxonomy): domain Bacteria; kingdom Bacillati; phylum Actinomycetota; class Actinomycetes; order Propionibacteriales; family Nocardioidaceae; genus Nocardioides; species Nocardioides sp. NPDC057772. Next base: position 220 of record NZ_JBHVKN010000212.1, on the reverse strand, counting down.
CTCACCAACGCGACGATGCCGTACGCCGTCGCGCTGGCCAACAAGGGCTGGCAGCAGGCGCTGCGTGACGACGCGGCGCTCGCCAAGGGCCTCAACACCCACGCCGGTCAGCTGACCAACGCCCCCGTCGGCGAGGCCGTCGGCATCGACTCGGTCGCCCGCGAGTCGGTACTGGCCTGACCACCCACCGCCGACTCGGCGCGTCTGTCCCATCTCAGAC
>NZ_JBHVKN010000211.1:0-8692 GCF_042798075.1 Nocardioides sp. NPDC057772 | reverse complement strand
GCCGGCTTCGACATCGGCTTCAACAAGACGCCCAACGCCTGCGCGGGTTCCGCACCACACCCACTATGGTCGCAGACACCTGGTGAGTGCCACCTTCGTGCATGGCGGAGGGTTCTAGGACTCGAGGGAGGCCAGGCGGGCGGCCAGGTCGGCGTCCACGGCGCTGCCGATGACCGGCTCCAGGTCACCGTCGAGGACCTGGTCGAGGTTGTAGGCCTTGTAGCCGGTGCGGTGGTCGGAGATGCGGTTCTCCGGATAGTTGTACGTCCGGATGCGCTCGGAGCGGTCGACAGTGCGCACCTGGGAGCGGCGGGCGTCGGAGGCCTCCGCGTCAGCGGCGTCCTGAGCGGCCTGGAGCAGCCGCGAGCGCAGCACGCGCATCGCCTGCTCCTTGTTCTGCAGCTGGGACTTCTCGTTCTGCATCGAGACGACGATGCCGGTGGGGATGTGGGTGATCCGGACCGCCGAGTCGGTGGTGTTGACCGACTGACCACCGGGGCCCGAGGAGCGGTAGACGTCGATGCGGAGGTCGTTGTCGTTGATCTCGACATCGATGGGCTCGGCCTCGGGCACCACCAGGACACCGGCGGCCGACGTGTGCACCCGGCCCTGCGACTCGGTGACCGGCACCCGCTGGACCCGGTGCACGCCGCCCTCGAACTTGAGCAGCGCATAGGGGGCGCGGCCGGGCTCGGGGTTGCCCTTCGCCTTCACCGCGACGGTGACCGACTTGTAGCCGCCGAGGTCGGACTCGGTGGCGTCGAGGAACTCGAGCTTCCAGCCCTGACGCTCGGCGTAGCGGGTGTACATCCGCAGCAGGTCGCCGGCGAAGAGCGCCGACTCCTCACCGCCCTCCCCCGACTTCACCTCGAGGATCGCGTCCTTGTCGTCGGTGGGGTCGCGAGGCACGAGAAGGCGGCGCAGCCGCTCCTCGGCCTCCTCCCGCTGCGGCACCAGCGCCTCGGCCTCCTCCGCGAACGCGGGGTCCTCCCCCGCCAGCTCGCGGGCGGCCTCGATGTCGTCACCGAGCTGCTGCCAGGCACGGTAGGCGTCGATGGTCGAGCTCAGCTCGGCGTACCTCTGGTTGAGCTTCTTCGCCAGGCGCGCGTCGGCATGGGTCTCGGGCTCGGCGAGCCGCTTCTCCAGCTCGTCGTGCTCCTCGATCAGCCCTTCGACTGCTTCAAACTGTGACATCTCCGCCTCGCTTCGTGCTGCCTGGAATACCCGGTCGACCGGGTATTCCTGGAGTTGACGGGCACTGAAACACCCGACAAGTCCACGAAGTGCCCGTCAAGTTAGGTGAAATGCGCCGCGCCGGCCCCCACGACACGTGGGAGCCGGCGCGCTGAGAGCTACTTGCCGCGCTTGCCGAAGCGAGCCTCGAAGCGGGCCACGCGGCCACCGGTGTCGAGGATCTTCTGCTTGCCCGTGTAGAACGGGTGGCAGTTGGAGCACACGTCGGCGCGGATGGCGCCCTCGGCAACGGTGCTGCGGGTGGTGAACGAGTTGCCGCAGGTGCAGGTGACCTGGGTCTCGACGTACGTCGGGTGGATGTCGGGCTTCATGAGGTTCCTCTCAAGACATGGGGTTCCGGGTCGCCGCCGCAGGTTGCGGGACGTGAACCGGCACCGAGGATTCAGTGTATGTGAACGCCTGGGGCCGCCAATAATTCCCGACGGCCCCAGAACGCTCGTCTCGCTAGTTCTTGGCGACCTCGTTGAGCAGCACCATGTTGGTGGGCGACCCGGCGACCTTCTCGGCGAGCACCGAGGCGGCCTTGGCGCCGTCGAGCGTGGCGAGCGAGGCACGCAGCTTGCGCACCGCGTCACCCTCGCCACCGGCGAACAGCAGGTCGTCACGGCGCGTGCCCGACGCGTTGACGTCCACGGCCGGGAAGATGCCGGCCTCGGCGTAGTCCTCGTTCAGGCGCAGCTCGGAGTTGGCGGTGTCCTTGAACGCCTCGAAGATGATCTCGTCGGTCTTCGAGCCGGTCTCGACCGCGGCCGTGGCGAGGATGGTCAGTGAGCCGCCGTCCTCGACGTTGCGGGCCGCACCGAAGAACCGCTTCGTCGGGTAGAGCGCCGCCGAGTCGACGCCGCCACCGAGGATCCGGCCGGAGGCAGGGACGGAGAGGTTGTAGGCCTTGCCCAGACGGGTCAGCCCGTCGAGGAGGACGACCACGTCGTGGCCGAGCTCGACCAGGCGCTTGGCCCGCTCGATGGCCAGCTCGGCGACCACGGTGTGGTCGGCGGGCTGCCGGTCGAAGGTGGAGGCGATGACCTCGCCCTTGACGCTGCGCTCGAAGTCGGTGACCTCCTCAGGGCGCTCGTCGACGAGCACGACCATCAGGTGGCACTCGGGGTTGTTGGCCGTGATCGCTCCGGCGATCGCGTGCAGGACGGTGGTCTTGCCGGCCTTGGACGGCGAGGCGATCAGGCCGCGCTGGCCCTTGCCGATCGGCGAGACCAGGTCGATGACCCGGCCGGTCACCGGGTCGGTGCCGCCCTCGAGACGCAGCCGCTGGTCGGGGTGGACCGGGGCGAGCTTGTCGAACTCCACGCGGTGCTTGGCGATCTCCGGATCGGCGCCGTTGACGGAGTCGATGCGCACCATCGGGTTGTACTTCTCCTTGCGCTCTCCCTCGCGGGGCTGGCGCACCTGGCCGACGATCGCGTCACCACGGCGGAGGCCGAGGCGCTTGACCAGCGACAGGGAGAGGTAGACGTCGTCGGGTCCGGGCAGGTAGCCGGAGGTGCGGACGAAGGCGTAGTTGTCGAGTACGTCCAGGATGCCCGCCGCTGGCACGAGCACGTCGTCCTCGAGGATGGTGGTGTCCGGCTCGCCGCGGCCCGGGCGGTTGCGGTCACGGTCGCGGCCACGACGGCGGCGGTTGCGGCGGCTGCCGCCCTCGCCCTGGTCGTCGTCACCCGCGTCGTCGGCCGACTCGGCCGGCTTCTCCTTCGGAGCGTCCTCGTTCTTCTTCTCGGCGGCGGGCTGGCCGGCCTTGGCCGGGCCCTTGCTCTGGCCACCGGCGGTGGGCTGGCCGCCCTGACCACCCTGACCGCCCTGACCACCCTGGTTCTGGCCGCCCTGGCCGCCCCGGGTCTGGCCGCCGCTCTTGTTCTGGTTGCGCTGGCGGCGCGGGCGCTGGGCACCCTCGCTGCCGGCGTCAGCAGCCTCGGCGGACTTCTCCGCCGGCTTCTCGGCCTTCTCGGCCGGCTTGTCTGCGGGCTTCTCCGCAGTCTTCTCAGCGGCAGGCTTGTCGGCCTTCTCCGCCGGCGCGGGCGCCGACTGCGCGCGGCTGCTCTGGGCAGCCTTGATCGCGTCGATCAACTGGGCCTTCTTCATCGAGTTGGCCCCGCTGATGCCCATGCCGTTCGCCATCGCCTTGAGGTCGGCGAGGAGCATTCCGCCAAGGCCACCGCGCTTCTTCGGGGCTGCGTTCGGCTCCGGCGCAGTGGATTCCATGGTCTCAGTCACGTGAGTCCTTTCCCACGTATCGCCGATCGGCGTACGACGCCGACGGCTCGTCTTGTCAGAACCCCTGACGCGCCGATGCGCGCCAAACGAAGTGGCACGGCACGAAAGGGGGATGGCACACCCGTAGACCTGAACGGCCCGACGGATGTATGTCCAGGCTAACACGCATGGCACCCATCACAGGAGGGGCCCGGAAGGCCCGGTCAGAGGATGCGTACGCCGTCTAGGTCGATGCCCAGCGCGTGGCAGGCCCAGCCTTCCGGACAGCGCGCGGCGAGCTTGGTCGTCTCGGCCGACTCGACGCCGTTGCTGAACGCCAGGACCGTCGGCCCGGCGCCGGAGACGATGGCCGCGACGCCGTCGGCGCGCAGCTCGTCGACCAGCGCGAGCGACTCCGGCATGGCGGGCCGGCGGTATTCCTGGTGGAGGAAGTCGCGGGTGGCACGGTGCAGATGCTCGGGCGCGTCGCTCAGCGCCGCGACCAGGAGCGCCGTACGTCCCGCGTCGGCCGCCGCGTCGGAGTGCGGGACGGTCTCTGGCAGGAGTCCACGGGCGGCCTTGGTCTCCACGCCGGTCGCCGGGACGAAGACGACGACGCTGACCCGTGGGTCGACGGCGGTGCGGACCGCGAAGAACCCGTCGTCTTCACCGGCGATGGTGAAGCCGCCGTGGAAGGCGGGCGCCACGTTGTCGGGGTGGCCCTCGATCTCCGCGGCCGTCTGGAAGAGCGTCTCGTCGTCGAGGATCAGCTCGCCGCCGGCGACCAGCGCGCGAGCGAGCACGAGCCCGCCGATGATGGCGGCCGAGGACGAGCCGAGGCCGCGGGCGTGCGGGATCCGGTTGCGGCAGTGCAGCCGCAGACCGGCCGGCTGCTTGCCGATGATCTCGAAGGCGGCCCGCATGGAGCGTACGACGAGGTGGGACTCGTCGAGCGGGACCGCGCCCTCGCCCGCACCCTCGACGGTGACCTCCAAGGTCGGTTCCCCGGTGGTCGAGCTTGTCGCGACCACTTCGCCGGTGAGCTCGTCACGCAGGTCGAGCGCCAGCCCGAGGGAGTCGTAGCCGGGGCCGAGGTTGGCGGAGGTCGCCGGGACGGTGACGGTCACCGGGCCTTCTACGAACGTCATCGGTGCTACGCGAGCCCTGCTGCGGCCGCCGCGGCCTCGAGGTTGGCGTCGATGACGACCTCGGGGATCTCGCCGAAGTACTCCAGCGCGGTGGCGGTGTCCTTGAGACCGTGGCCGGTGACGGTGATGACCGTGGTGGCCCCGGCGTACGTCTCCCCGAGCTCGAGGTCGGCGAGGAGCCCGGCGACACCGGCCGCCGAGGCGGGCTCGACGAAGACGCCGTCGTTGCGGGCGAGCTGGGCCTGGGCGGAGAGGATCTGCTCGTCGGAGAGAGCGCGGAAGCGCCCGCCGGACTTGGCCGCGGCGGCCTCGGCGAGCTGCCACGAGGCCGGGTTGCCGATGCGGATCGCGGTGGCCCTGGTCTCCGGGTGCTCGACCGGGTGGCCGAGCACGAGCGGGGCCGCGCCCTCGGCCTGGAAGGCGCGCATGACCGGGGTCTTGGTGGCGTGGCCGGCCGCCGCGTACTGCTCGTAGCCGAGCCAGTAGGCGGAGAGGTTGCCGGCGTTGCCGATCGGCATCAGGTGGTAGTCGGGGGCGTCGCCGAGGCGGTCGACGACCTCGAAGGCCGCCGTCTTCTGGCCCTCGAGGCGGACCGGGTTGACGGAGTTGACCAGCGCGACCGGGTAGCTGTCGGCGAGCGCGCGGGAGAGCTTGAGGCAGTCGTCGAAGTTGCCGCGTACCTTCACCACCTCGGCGCCGTGGACCAGCGCCTGGGCCATCTTGGCGGCGCTGATCTTGCCGTTGGGGACGAGCACGACCGGGGTGATCCCGGCCTTGGCGGCGTAGGCGGCCATCGACGCGGAGGTGTTGCCGGTCGAGGCGCAGACCACGGCCTTGGCACCCTCGTGGACCGCGACGGAGATCGCCGCGGTCATGCCGCGGTCCTTGAACGAGCCGGTCGGGTTCTGGCCCTCGACCTTCAGCCACACCTCACCCTTGGTGGCGCCGGAGAGCCACTCGGAGTGGACCAGCGGGGTGCCACCCTCGCCGAGCGTCACCGCCGGGGTGTCCTGGGGGATGTCGAGGAGGGTCCGATACTCCTCGATCACGCCGCGCCATTGGCTTGTGGTCATCAGACTGCTCCTTCTACGCGCATCACCGAGGCGACGTCGCGGACGTACTCCATCTCGCGCAGGTGCTGCACGGTCGCCGCGAGCGCGGCATCGGGGGCCTCGTGGGAGACGACGACGAGCTGCGCGTCCTCTCCCCTGCCTTCCTGGCGGACCGCCTTGATCGAGACACCGTGCTCGGAGAAGGCGGTCGCGACGGCGGCGAGCACGCCGGCCTTGTCGGCCACGTCGAGGCTGACGTGGTAGCGGGTGACGGTCTCGCCCATCGGGCGCACCGCGCGGGCGGCGTAGGCGGACTCGCCGAAGCCACGGGCACCGAGCGCCTTGTTGCGGGCGACCGTGACCAGGTCGCCGAGGACGGCGCTCGCGGTGGGCTCGCCGCCCGCGCCCTGGCCGTAGAACATCAGGTCGCCCGCGGAGGCGGACTCGACGAAGACGGCGTTGTAGGCGCCGCGTACGGTCGCCAGCGCGTGGGTGCGCGGGATCATCACCGGGTGGACCCGCGCGGAGACGTCGTCGCCGTCGAGCTCGGCGATCGCGAGCAGCTTGACGACGCTGCCCATCGCCTTGGCGGAGGCGACGTCGCCGGCGGTCACCTCGGTGATGCCCTCGCGGTAGACGTCGCTGGCGGTCACCCGGGTGTGGAACGCGAGGCTCGCCAGGATCGCGGCCTTGGCGGCCGCGTCGAAGCCCTCGACGTCGGCGGTCGGGTCGGCCTCGGCGTAGCCCAGCTCCTGGGCCTCGGCGAGCGCCTCCTCGAAGCCGGCACCGTAGGTGTCCATCTTGTCGAGGATGTAGTTGGTGGTGCCGTTGACGATGCCCATCACCTTGGTGACGTGGTCACCGACGAGGGAGTCGCGCAGCGGGCGGAGGATCGGGATCGCGCCGGCGACCGCCGCCTCGTAGTAGAGGTCGGTGCCGGCCTTCTCGGCGGCCTCGTAGAGCGTCGGGCCGTCCTCGGCCAAGAGCGCCTTGTTGGCGGTGACGACGCTGGCGCCGCTCTCCAGCGCCTTGAGGATGAGACCACGGGCAGGCTCGATGCCGCCGATCACCTCGACGACGACGTCGACGTCGTCGCGGGCGACCAGGCCCTGGGCGTCCGTCGTCAGCAGCTCGGCGGGCACCTCGACGTCGCGAGGAGCGTCGAGGCGGCGTACGGCCACGCCCCTGATCTCCAGCGGCGCCCCCACTCTGGCGGCGAGATCGGCATCGCCCTCGAGCAGGAGTCGGACCACCTGGGACCCCACCACACCGCAGCCGAGGACGGCGACGCCCAGGGGCTCGACGGCGTGCGAGGTCGTCTTGTTGCTGCTCACGCGCCCAAGGGTATCCGGGACAGGCTCCCGGGGCCGACTTCCGCTCTAGGCGCGGACACTCCGCACCCGGATCCGGGGTTGGTCCGGTCAGGTCAGGAGCACGACCTTGCCGGTGGTCTCGCGCGCCTCGAGGGAGCGATGGGCCTCGGCGGCCTCGGCCAGCGGGAAGGCGGAGCCGACGTACGGCTTGCGGGTGCCGTCCGCGGCGGCCTCGAGCGACGCCTGCTCGAACTCCTTGATCCGCCCCTGGACCCACGGACCGAGGATGTCGATGATCTTCGCGCCGCCCTCGTAGCCGTCCCGGTCGCCGGAGAACCGGACCATCCGCCCGTCGCTGTCGAGGTGGGCATAGACCTGCCTGGCTACGTCACCCCCGACCCCGTCGAGAAGGACGGTGATGCGAGGCGCCTCTGCGCGAAGCCTCTCCAGCCATCCGTCCGTGCGGTAGTCGATCGCCGTCTGCGCGCCGAAGCCGCGCGCGATCTCGAGCTTGGCAGCCGAACCCGCGAGCCCGATCGCACGGGCGCCCGCGTTGCGGATGCCCTGGAGCAGGATCGCGCCCATTCCGCCGGCCGCGGAGGTGACCACCACGACGTCGTCGGGCGTGATCTGGGCGGCCTCGAGCACCGCCGCCGAGGTGCGTCCGGTGCCGATCGCGGCGACGGCCGTCGTTGAGTCGAGGCCGTCGGGACGACGGTAGAGCTGCGTCTCGTCGGCGACCGCGAGCTCGGCATAGCCGCCGCTGCTTCCCGGACCGAGGTGGGCGACGACCTGCGCGCCCCGCCAGGCCTCGTCGACGCCCTCGCCGATCTCGTCGACCACGCCTGCGACCTCGCGACCCGGAGTCATCGGGAGCTCCGGTCGTGGCATCGTCGGTGGCAGGTCGCCCGCTCTGATCGATGTGTCGAGACGGTGGACGCCGGAGGCCTCCACCCTGATGCGTACCTGGCCCGGACCCGGTGTCGGGTCGGGCACCTCCTCGAGGCGTAGGACCTCCGGACCGCCGAACTCGTGCTGTCTGATCGCTCGCATGCCTCGAGTCAACACGCTCAAGTTGACTTGAGGTCAAGCGATTTCCGAACGCCTCAGGCGAGCTCCGGGATCGGCCGGAGGACCGCGGCGACATCACGCGCCAGACGTACGCGGCGGAGCAGCTCCTCCACGTCGGGCTCGACGTCGGAGGTGACGGTGATCGCATCCTCGCGGGCCACCACCCACAGCCGCTCGTCGACGACGTGGCTGGCGAACCGGGACAGCGACCGCGCGTGCTCCTCGTCGGCCGCGATGACCGCCCCGTCGGGCGTGGTCACGTTGGTCTTGGCACGGAACTCGGGCGGGAAGAAGACCGGGGTCGGCACCCGGCCGGTGCCGGTGTTGCCGGAGCCCGGCGAGAGCCCGATCATCGCGGCCGTCTTGGGCAGGTGCGCGGGGACCCGCACCACCACCCAGCGCGCCGGGCGCCAGGGGCCCTTCCCCGGGGACGCCTTGCCGTGCCAGTACTCGACCAGGATGCCGTCGCAGGTGCCGTCGACGACCAGATCGCACCGCTCGGCACGTACGTCGGGCCCCAGCACCTCCCAGCGCACCGGACGCTGCGCGGCGGCCTTGCCGGTGACCACCGGCCAGCCGAAGGTCTGCGCCGCACGGGTCACGCTGTCGCGTCGCTCCTTGGTCAGCCGGGCGAAGGACGCTCGCGGCG
>NZ_JBHVKN010000210.1:0-8833 GCF_042798075.1 Nocardioides sp. NPDC057772 | reverse complement strand
GGATCCGGCGGGCACGGCGTGCGTAGAAGCCGAGCAGGCTGACCCGGCCCTCGGTGCGCACCTGACGCATCAGCTGCTGGGTGATCAGGAAGCCCGAGATCGCGAAGAAGACGTCGACACCGACGAAACCGCCGGTCAGCGATCCGAAGCCGACGTGCAGCGCGACGACCGCGAGCACCGCGATCGCACGCAGACCCTGGATGTCGGGGCGATGCCGAGACGAGGTCGCGCTCCCGGTGGGCGAGCCTGTCGAGCTCACGGGCAGCGGCACCTCCCTCAGCCAAGCGCATCCGTCACATCCGTCGCGACGATAACTCTCGCAACCTGCCGATCCTGGTAGACGCGCCTAGTCGAGGTCGAGGTCGTCGCCCGCCGTGACGGGCCCTGGAGTGGGCGGAAGCGGGGGAGGAGTGCCGCCGAACGCAGGGCACAGCGACTTGTGGGCGCACCAGCCGCACAGCCTCCCCGGGTTCGGCTGCCAGTCGCCGGTCTCCTGCGCGGTGCGGATGGCGCGCCAGATCGCCTCGGCCTTGCGCTCCGTCGCCAGCAGGTCGGCCTCGTCGGGGACGTAGCGCAGGATGTCGCCCGAGCCGAGGTAGATCAGCTGCAGCATCGCCGGCACCACGCCTCGGGTGCGCCAGATCACCAGGGCGTAGAACTTGAGCTGGAACAGCGCCTTCGCTTCGTAGGCCTCGCTGGGGATCCTCGAGGTCTTGTAGTCGACCACCCGGATCCGGCCGTCGGCGGCGACGTCGACGCGGTCGATGAAGCCCCGCAGGAGCAGCTTGGAGTCGAGCAGGGCCTCGACGTAGTGCTCCCGCTCGGCGGGCTCCAGGCGGCGCGGGTCCTCCAGGTCGAAGTAGCGCCGCAGCACCTGGCGGCACGACTCCAGCCAGCCGGCCTCCGTCTCACCTGCCTCGGTGGTGAACAGCGTCGCCAGGGCCGGGTCGAGGCTGCGTACGTCCTCCCACGCCTGCTCCACCATCGACCTCGCCTGCCTCGGGGTGCGCTCGGGAGCGGGCAGGTCGAAGAGGTCCTCGAGCACCTTGTGCACCACGGTCCCGCGCGCGGCCGACTCCGACGGCGGCTCGGGGAGCTGGTCGATCGTGCGGAACCGGAAGAGCAGCGGGCACGAGGTGAAGTCGCTGGCGCGGCTGGGCGAGAGCGATCCCAGCACGTTGACACCGTCGACAGGTGTCGACCGCGCGTCGGCTGGTGAGGTGCTCATGAGGCCGACACTATGCGCAAGCACCGACATCCGAGCCTCGCCCGGCGCGTGCGTCGGGCAAACGGGAGGAGGTCGAGCGGGTCGAGACCAAGGGCGCCCACCTCTCGGCAACCGTCGCTCAAGTACGCTCGGAACGTGGCAGACCCTGACCCACGCCCCGGCGGCGACAAGCCGGTCGAAGAGGCGGCGCCCACCTCCCGAGCCCCGGGCACGATCAAGGTCGGCTCCATCGCGGGCAGCGATGTCCTGGTGACGCCGTCCTGGTTCCTCATCGCGGCGCTGATCGCCTGGCTGATGGCTCCCCAGATCGAGGCCGTGGAGCCGGGCCTGGGCTGGCTGACGTACGTCGCAGGCTTCGTGTTCGCGATCGTCCTCTACGGCGCCGTGCTGCTGCACGAGGCGGCTCACGCCATCGTCGCCAAGCGCCTGGGCTATCCGGTGGGCGTGATCATGCTCCACTTCCTCGGCGGCGCGACCGCCGTGGAGAGCGAGGCGAAGAAGCCGGGCCACGAGTTCTGGATCGCCGTTGTGGGGCCGCTGGTCTCGCTGGGGGTCGCCGCGGCTGCCTTCGGGGTCTCGTTCCTCACCCCGGACGGGCTGATCGGGCTGTTCATCACCGGGTTGTGGGTCACCAACCTCTTCGTCGGCGTGCTCAATCTCGTTCCGGGCCTGCCCCTCGACGGCGGCAGGCTGCTGAAGGCAGCCGTCTGGGCCGGGACCGGGAACCCCAACCGCGGAAGCATCGTCGCTGGCTGGGCCGGCCGCGTCCTCGCCGTCATGGTGCTGCTGTGGCCCTTCACCCAGGGTCAGATTCTCCGCATCCAGCCGGACCTCACGGACTACGTCCTCGCGGTCATCATCGGAGTCTTCCTCTGGAGCGGCGCGTCCGCGGCGATCATGTCGGCGAAGGTACGCCTCCGGCTCCCGCTCCTCGTCGCCCGAGACCTCGCCCGCCGCACCCTCGCCGTGCCTGCCGACCTCCCCCTGGCCGAGGCCGTACGCCGCGCCCAGGAGGCCGAGGCCGGCAGCATCGTCACCGTGACCAGCGGGGGCGAGCCGATCGGCCTGGTGCACGAGGGCGCCCTGCTGGCGACTCCCGAGGACCGCCGCCCGTGGATGGCCACCTCGACGGTCACCCGCAAGCTCGAGGACGGCCTCACGCTCCCGGCCGACATCGGCGGGGAGGCCCTGATCCAGGCGATCTCGAAGAAGCCGGCGCCCGAATACCTCCTGGTCGAGCCCGACGGCTCGATCTACGGTGTCCTGGTCACCTCCGACGTGGACGCTGCGTTCCGCGCCGGAGCCTGAGCCTCGGGCCTGCCAGGCGGGCGTCGTGGTTTGCCGGGTTGGCAGGGGGAACCGGTAGCCTCAGCGGGTGTCAAGCGCTGAGATCCCAGACATTCCGGCCGAGGCCCGAGCAGGTGTGCACCGCGGGCCGCTTCGTGAGGGCGAGTGGGTGCGGCTGACCGACACCAAGGGTCGCCGCCACAACTTCGAGCTCGTCGCGGGCAAGCGCTTCTTCTCCAACAAGGGTCACATCGACCACGACGAGCTGATCGGCCGCGAGGAGGGCTTCACCGTCACCGCCTCGACCGGAGGCGAATACCTGGTCTTTCGCCCGCTGCTGAGCGAGTTCGTCGTCTCCATGCCGCGTGGCGCCGCGGTGGTCTATCCCAAGGACGCCGCCCAGATCGTCGCCATGGCAGACATCTTCCCCGGCGCCTCCGTGGTCGAGGCCGGGGTCGGCTCCGGTGCTCTGACCTGCTCGCTGCTGCGCGCGGTCGGCCCACACGGCTTGGTGACCTCCTTCGAGCGCCGCGAGGAGTTCGCCGAGGTCGCCCGCAAGAACGTCGACCAGTTCTTCGGCACCCCGGCAGGGGAGTCCCACCCCAACTGGTCGCTCAACCTCGGAGACCTCCAGGAGGAGCTCCCGCGCCAGCAGATCCGCTGCGACCGGCTGATCCTCGACATGCTCGCTCCCTGGGAGTGCATCGACGCGGCCGCCGAGTCGCTCTATCCGGGCGGCATGGTCTGCGCCTACGTCGCGACCACCACCCAGCTGTCCCGCTTCGTCGAGACGGTCCGCGCCCACGGCGGGTTCACCGAACCACAGGCGTGGGAGTCGCTGGTGCGCGACTGGCACGTGGAGGGCCTGGCAGTCCGCCCGGGTCACAAGATGATCGGCCATACGGCCTTCCTGGTGACGGCAAGAAGGCTGGCGCCGGGCGAGCGTGCGCCTCGCAAGACGCGGCGACCTGCTCCCGGGGCGTACGGACCTGACTACACGGGTCCGCGGCCGGCCGACATGCCTGCTCCCGAGCCGGTCGCGGACGACGTTCCCGGCGCCGCGCCGGAGGGTGGCGCCGAGGTGGACTGAGTCCGCTCGGTGGCGGTCGATGATTCCGACGTGCCACAGATCGACACGAACTGGTCGAAGTGGACCGAATAGTGTCCAACACCGGTAAATCCTTCTCCGCTCCTACCCCTCCGCCTTGTAGGGTCGAAGGAGTAGAGGAGGTGTGCTGATGTCGACATCCGATGGATTCCATTCCGAGGGGCGCAGCCCCGAGGAGCTCGAGAGTCATGTCCGTTTCCTCGAAGCTGAGGTGACCGACCTGCGGCACAGGCTGACCGAGATGCCCGGATCTTCGCGTGGCCTGGAGGCGCGGCTCGCAGACGCGCAGCGCTCCCTGGCCGCCGTGACGTCGCAGAACGAGCGACTCACCGTGACGCTTCGGGATGCCCGAGACCAGATCATCAAGCTCAAGGAGGAGGTCGACCGGCTGGCGCAGCCGCCGGCGGGCTTCGGCACCTTCATCGGGCGCAACGAGGACGACTCGATCGATGTCTTCACCGGCGGACGCAAGCTCCGGGTGACCGCATCGCCCAACGTCGACCTGGACGAGCTTCGTTATGGCCAGGAGGTCATGCTCAACGAGGCGCTCAACGTCGTGGCCGCGATGGAGTTCGAGAAGGTCGGCGAGGTGGTGATGTTCAAGGAGCTGCTCGCCGACGGCGAGCGCGCCCTGGTGATCGCCAACGCCGACGAGGAGCGCGTCGTGCGGCTCGCCGAGCCGCTCCTGCACGACGCCATCCGCGCCGGTGACTCCCTGCTCCTCGAACCTCGCTCGGGATATGTCTACGAGAAGGTGCCCAAGTCCGAGGTCGAGGAGCTCGTCCTGGAGGAGGTGCCCGACATCTCCTACGAGTCGATCGGTGGCCTCAGCGGCCAGATCGAGCAGATCCAGGACGCGGTCGAGCTGCCCTACCTCTACCCGGAGCTCTTCATCGAGCACCAGCTCAAGCCGCCCAAGGGCGTGCTGCTCTACGGCCCTCCGGGATGTGGCAAGACCCTGATCGCGAAGGCCGTCGCCAACTCGTTGGCGAAGAAGGTCGCCGCGAAGACGGGGGCGGACGGCAAGTCCTACTTCCTCAACATCAAGGGCCCCGAGCTCCTCAACAAGTACGTCGGTGAGACCGAGCGTCACATCCGCCTGGTCTTCCAGCGTGCTCGTGAGAAGGCTGCGGCCGGCACCCCGGTGATCGTCTTCTTCGACGAGATGGACTCGCTGTTCCGTACGCGTGGCACCGGTGTCTCCTCCGACGTGGAGAACACCATCGTCCCGCAGCTCCTCTCGGAGATCGACGGCGTCGAGGCGCTGGAAAACGTCCTGGTCATCGGCGCCTCCAACCGTGAGGACATGATCGACCCGGCGATCCTTCGCCCGGGTCGTCTGGACGTGAAGATCAAGATCGAGCGTCCCGACGCCGAGGGTGCTCGCGACATCTTCTCGAAGTACCTCGTCCCCGACCTGCCGCTGCACCCGACCGATGTGGCCGAGTTCAACGGCGACAAGCAGGCCACCGTCGACGAGCTCATCCGCACCACCGTGGAGCGGATGTACACCGAGTCCGAGGAGAACCGCTTCCTGGAGGTCACCTACGCCAACGGTGACAAGGAGATCCTCTACTTCAAGGACTTCAACTCCGGCGCGATGATCCAGAACATCGTCGACCGGGCCAAGAAGATGGCCATCAAGTCCTTCCTGGACTCCGGTGAGGACGCCGCCCAGAAGGGCCTGCGGGTGCAGCACCTGCTCCAGGCCTGCGTGGACGAGTTCAAGGAGAACGAGGACCTCCCCAACACCACCAACCCCGACGACTGGGCCCGCATCTCCGGCAAGAAGGGCGAGCGCATCGTCTTCATCCGCACGCTCATCACCGGCAAGCAGGGCACCGAGCCCGGCCGCTCGATCGAGCAGGTCTCCAACACGGGTCAGTACCTGTAGAAGAGTCCGTACGCAGGGCCCGCTGCCACCACGGCAGCGGGCCCTGTGGCGTGTGGAGGTCCGTCAGGGCTTCCGAACGGAGACGAGAGCCGCGTTGCCGCGTGAGTCGACCTTCACCACCGCGACGGCGTGGCCGCCGCTGACCTCGGCCTCGATCTCCCGCGCCCGTTCCTGCGGAACGAACAAGCTCTCGATGCCGCAGTTGAGCCGCCAGCCGTCGTCGTGGCATTTCAGGAACGGCCCCTCGTCCGGCCGGTCGGTGGCCACGCCGGTGGCCTCCCAGACCTGCCCGCGTCGCGCCAGCGAGACATACGCATCGCCGGCCTCGTTGGTCGTACGCGTGCTGATGCCGGGATAGGAGAGGTCGACGTAGGTGCCGCGGAAGGGGTCGATCGGATCGACCGGCTCGACGCGGAGCGTGATCTCTTCGCCGGTGGCGCGTGCCGAGAGCTGGCCGGCGACGGCGACGCCGACGAGGCCGAGGTTGACGAGGCAGACGAGTGCCACCCGGATGCGAGTGTTCATGACAGAGCCTCACTGAGATTGGCGGCCACACCGCGCCGGGCGCGGTCGAAGACGAAGCCGGTGAGGAGCAGGAGCACCCCCAGCACCAGGAACAGGGTGGCGCCGGACATGATCGGCGCGAAGACGGCGAAGCTCTGCATGGTCGTGAAGGCGACCAGAGCGCCCGTGGCGAGCACGACGAGCAGCGTCCGGTCGCGTACGGAGCCGTCGACGGCGACCGCACCGGCGACGACGACGTACACCCCAATACTGACGAAAGCGGACAGCCACGCCTCTCCCGAGACGGAGCCGAGGTCGTCCACCTGCGGGTCCCACGCGACCAGCGCGAGTCCGGTCGGCACGATGAGCGCCGAGGCCAGCACCTCCCACCGCGACAATCCGTCGGTACGCAGTACCGCGACTGTGACGAGGAGTCCCGCGATCCCCAGCGCCACGACGAGGGTGGGGCTCCAGGCCAGGTCGTGGTCGCCGATCTGCGGGATCGCCGCGACGAACAGCCCGCCCAGAACGAGTACGCCGCCGGCCAGTCGCCACACCTGGGCGAAGGTCTCCTGGCCCCGGTCGTGCAGCGCGGCCATCGCGGTCGCGACCGCGCCCCCGACCAGGACCGCGAAGACGCCGGCGAACGTGCTCTCGCTGCTCGCCACCACCTGCCAGTCGAACCAGATCATCGTGGTCACGATGCCGACGACCAGCGGCGCCAGGCCGGCGCTCGCGTACGCATAGAGCAGGGCCCCAAGTCCCCAGACCCCTACCAGGGACGGCTCGTAGGCAGGCACCTGGAGGCTCTGTGCGGCTTGGAAGACGACCCCACCGAAGCCCATCGCCGCGATGCCCCGGAACGCGCCGCGCAGCGGTCGGGGGAGTGGGAGCGCCTCCGCGGCCGCGGTGAACGCGAGCCAGATGAGGACGATCCCGACGAAGCGCACCAGCGGTGAGAGCTCGTCGAGGTTCGTGGCCACCAGCCAGAGCAGCCCGACGCCCAGGAAGCCGCCCCCGAGATAGGAGACGACCCGTGTCAGCGAGCCGGCATGGGAGGCGACGTACCGTCGCTTGATCGTCTCCGCGGCGTCTTCGGTGAGGATGCCCTCGCTCACCCAACGGTCGGCCTCGTTGCTCAGCCAGTCGAGCCGCCGCGGCGCGACTGGTCGTACGTCTGTGTCCATAGGACCATTGCAGCGGTTCGCGGGGGAACGGCGCGTGAGTCCATGTACTCAACTCATCGGCTCTTAGGTCCTGATGCCTGACCTCATTTTCGGCTGCGCAGGCCGGGTCGCGGCGTTAGTCTTCGGGTATTCGCGGGGATCGCTCGTGCGGCGTGAACGGAGAGACGTGTGGACGCGTGGTTGTCGATCCTGGTGGGCGCTCTCCGGTCGAGCCAAGCCGGGCGGCACGGACCCCAGCTTCTGATCCTCTAAGGTTGAACGACGTGGCAGACGACATGGGGCGCAAGGACATCGAGGCGGGGTTGGAGACCCGCCATGAGCTGGGGGAGGCGTTCGACGCCGAGCTCGTCGCCGGCTTCGCCGACCGCATCGAGAAGACCGTCCAGGAGCGGGTCGGCGCCACAGCGGCCGCCCGCACGCTCGCCGAGCGTAACGAGTCGCGCACCTCGGTGTTCCAGTTCGTCCTCGGCGCCGGGTCGGCCGTCGCCGGCATCCCGATCAGCATCACCCTCGGTGTCACCGACAACCTCGGTGCGCTGGTGGTCTCCTGGGTCGGCCTCGTCGGCGTCAACGTCGCCCACGCGCTGCGTACGCGCAAGCGCTGAGGCGGGGGTCTGTTCGTCGAGGTATGCAGGAAACATGGCACTTCCCGTGCGGAATTCCGCCAGGGAAGTGCCGGTTCGTCTGCATACCTTGACGAACAGACAGCCCGACCGAGCGGCCCTCAGGGCGCCGTGGTGGGAGCCGGGGCGCGCTGAGGTCGCTGCTGCTGCCACTCACGTGCGCTGGACACGTAGATGGCGGAGTTGAGGACCACGCCGAGCAGGAAGCCGAACTGCCCTGTGAAGAGGGCAAAGGCGGTCCAGGGGATCTGGGTGACGAGCAGGAAGTGCTGCGCCCACCAGACCTTCCTGCCGACGAGCGCCGTTCCGGCGACTCCGAGAAGGGTCAAGGCATAGGACCAGAGATCGGTCACGAGGGTGCGAAGGCTTTCTCAAACGTGCATGCGGTGGCCCGGGTTCGCTGGTCCCGAGTTGCGGCGAAGATTCGCTTGGTAGAAATCTTGACGGCTGCGGCTGGGTATCGTCAAAGTGACGCGAATGTGCGCCGTGTCACGCCGAAGCGCGCCCCGCGGACACGTATCCCCACGGCTTGGAGGGGGCCGGGCCGGGGAGGTAGTCCTGGTGGAGGAGATCGACCTGAAATCCCTGGTCGGCCAGGAGTTCCGGAATGTCACGAGTGAGGTGGCAGCCGCCGAAGAGGCGCTGCTGGAGGCCGTCGAGGCGGTGCTGCCAGCGGGCGACCGCGGGGTCGGGGGAGAGGCCGTGCTCGGCGAAGCCGATCGTGCCGCCGGGGCGCAGGACGCGACGCAGCTCCGCGAGCGCGCCGGCGACGTCGGGGATCGTGCACAGCGAGAAGGTGACCAGGCCCGTGTCGACCGAGGCGTCGTCGAGCGGGAGCCGGGCGCCGTCGAGGCCGACGCGGCTCACCGGGACCGTCGACCCCGAGCGCCGGGACGCCGAGAGCTCCCAGGCGAGGTCTGACGGCTCGACGGCGACGATCTCGGTGACCTCGGCGGGATAGAGCCCGATGTTGCTGCCGCTTCCGAAGCCGATCTCGATGAC
>NZ_JBHVKN010000209.1:0-8894 GCF_042798075.1 Nocardioides sp. NPDC057772 | reverse complement strand
CGCGAAGAACGGCACCGCGAGGATCCGCAGCGTGGTCAGCGCGTTGGGGACGTTCCAGTTGCTCGTCTTGACGGCGGCATCGGCGTTCTCGGGCTGAGCGTTCACGGACCGCACCCTAACCGTTCACCGACGCGACCAGGTCAACGCCTTCGGAGGCGATGACGGTGGCGGTCACGAGATCACCAGGACGTACGTCCTCGACATCGCGTTCGAGCGACGTCATCCCGTCGACCTCCGGACCCTGGTGGGCGGCTCGGCCCACGATCTCCCCGTCCGAGACCTCCTCGACGAGCACCACGACCTGCTCGCCGATCCGCTCCTCGGCGCGCTGGGCGGTGAGCTCTTCGACGAGCTCCTTGACGTGCTCGACGCGGGCGCGGATCTCGTCCTCGTCCAGCTTCAGCGAGGCGTCGAAGCCGGCGGCCTCGGTGCCCTCCTCGTCCGAGTAGCCGAAGACGCCGGTGACGTCCATGCGCGCGGCGACCAGGAAGTCGGTGAGGATCTCCAGGTCCTCCTCGGTCTCACCCGGGAAGCCGACGATGACGTTCGACCGCACCCCGGCCTCCGGCGCGTAGCCGCGGATCTGCTCCAGCAGGCCCAAGAAGCTCTCCGGGTCACCGAACCGCTTCATCCGCCGCAGCACGGCGTTGGAGGCGTGCTGGAAGCTCAGGTCGAAGTAGGGCGTCACGCCGGGCGTGGTGGCGATGACCTTCAGCAGGTCGGGGCGGGTCTCGGCGGGCTGCAGGTAGGAGACGCGTACGCGCTCGATGCCGTCGATGGCGGCCAGCTCCGGCAGGAGCGTCTCGAGCAGCCGGATGTCGCCGAGATCCTTGCCGTAGGAGGTGGAGTTCTCCGAGACCAGGAAGAGCTCCTTGACGCCCTGCTGGGCCAGCCACTGGGCCTCGTGGAGCACGTCGGAGGGGCGTCGCGACACGAACGAGCCGCGGAACTGCGGGATCGCGCAGAAGGTGCAGCGCCGGTCGCAGCCCGACGCGAGCTTCAGCGGCGCCCACGGGGCGTCGTCGAGCCGCGTACGCCCTGCGAAGCCGGGCACCTGGTCGACCGCGGCCATGCCGGGGACCGAGATGGCGGAGGCGTCGCGCTCGACCGGAGAGATCGGGAGCAGCAGACGCCGGTCCTGGGGCGTGTGGGGGTGGTGGGTCTCGCCGCTGAGGATGGAGCGGAGCTTGGCGGCGATGTCGGGATAGTCGTCGAAGCCGAGCACGGCGTCGGCCTCGGGCAGCTCGGCCGCGAGGTCCTTGCCGTAGCGCTCGGCCATGCAGCCGACCGCGACCACGGCCTGAGCCTTGCCCGACTCCTTGAGGTCGGCGGCCTCGAGGAGAGTGTCGACCGAGTCCTTCTTCGCCTGCTCGACGAACCCGCAGGTGTTGACGACCACGGTGTCGGCCTCGTCGGGGTCGGCGACCAGGCGGAACCCGCCGGCAGTGAGGCGCCCGGCGAGCTCCTCGGAGTCCACCTCGTTGCGGGTGCATCCGAGGGTGACCATCGCGACCGACACGACCTTCTGGTCAGCCTGCTGGTCGGTCGGTGCGGTCTCGGCGGAGGGTTCGGTGGCAGTGCTCATCACCGTGAAGTATGACGGGCACACACCCCGGACACCGAACCCTCGCGCCGGACCTGTGTCGATCGGCGGTCGATCAGTCCGGGACCGAGCCCGGCTTCACGGAGAGCACCGGACAGGCCGCGCCGAGCAGGATCCGCTGGGCGACGCTGCCCATCAGCAGCTTGCCCACCGGCGTACGCCGCCGCAGACCGACCACGATCAGCTTGGCGTCGAGCTGCTCGGCGGCGTCGAGGACGGCACCGGCGACGTCCGGGTCGATGGACTGTCGGACCTCGTGAGGCCGACCCGACTCGGTCAGCCGGCGCTCGAGCTCACCGACCTGCTCCTCGAGCGCGAAGCGTTCGTCGACCAGCGCGTCGCCCCGGGAGGCGTTGACGACCACGACACCGCGGTCACGACGCTCGGCGTCGGCCAGCGCCCAGTCGAGTGCGACCGAGCCGTAGACGTCGGGCGCCCACGCCACGACCACCCAGCCACCTGCGGAAGTCTCACTCATCAGTGCACCCGCTCCTTCTCGTCCTCGACGGCGGCCGACTCGTCGGCCCGTGCCCGGGCCCTGGCGATGAACGGCCGGCCCAGGATGAACAACGCGATCAGAACGTAGACGACCACCGCCAGCGGCTCGTTCAGCAACCCACCGTAGTCGCCGCCCGAGATCGTCAACGCCTCACGCAGCTTGGTCTCCATCAGCGGCCCCAGGATGACGCCGAGGATCAGCGGCAGCACCGGCAGGCCGAAGCGGCGCATCATCAGCCCGAGCAGACCGAACGCGACCAGCAGCCCGATGTCGAACGGGTCCAGGTTGGTGGCGTACGCACCCAGGCAGGCGAAGAACAGGATGCCCGCGTAGAGCTGCGGACGCGGGATCCGCAGCAGCCGGGCCCACAACGGCGCCAGCGGCAGGTTGAGCACCAGCAGCAGGGTGTTGCCGATCAGCAGGCTGGCCAGCAGCGTCCACACCAGGTCGGCGTGATCGGTCATCAGCTGCGGACCCGGAGTGATGCCGTAGCCCTGCAGCGCCGAGAGCATGACCGCCGCGGTGGCCGTCACCGGCAGTCCCAGCGCCAGCATCGGCACGAACATACCGGCGGCCGAGGCGTTGTTGGCCGCCTCCGGGCCGGCGACACCCTCGATGGCGCCCTTGCCGAACTCGTTGTGCTTCGAGAGCTTCCGCTCGGTGAGGTAGGAG
Source organism: Nocardioides sp. NPDC057772 (assembly GCF_042798075.1). Classification (NCBI taxonomy): domain Bacteria; kingdom Bacillati; phylum Actinomycetota; class Actinomycetes; order Propionibacteriales; family Nocardioidaceae; genus Nocardioides; species Nocardioides sp. NPDC057772. Next base: position 6,120 of record NZ_JBHVKN010000209.1, on the reverse strand, counting down.
AGGAAGGTCGGGATCTCGGCGCCACCGGCCGGGAGCGCGCCGAACGGGAACCCGAAGGCGGTGCCGCGCAGCCACGGCTTCCACGAGCGGCCCCAGTCGTCGCGGCCCATCCAGGGACGGCCGACGGGGATCACGTGCGCCGGGCGACGACGCAGGTGGGCGGCCACCCACAGGGCCTCGCCGAGGGCGAAGATGCCGACCGCGACGACCACGATGTCGAGCCGGTCGACGAGCTGGGTCACACCGAAGGTGAGCCGCGGCTGACCGGTGTTGAGGTCGAGACCGACCAGGCCGATCGTCAGGCCGAGGAACAGCGCGGCGAACCCGCGCAGGGCCGAGGTGCCGAGCACCGTCGTGGTCATGACCAGGGCCAGGACCATCAGTGCGAAGTAGGACGGTGCACCCAGCTCGACGGCCACGTCGGCCAGAGCCGGCGAGAAGAACGCCACCAGGATCGTGCCGATCGTGCCGGCGACGAACGAGCCGACCGCGGCGGTCGCCAGCGCCTGCGCGCCGCGCCCCGCCCTGGCCATCCGGTTGCCCTCCAGCGCCGTCATCACCGAGGCGGACTCCCCCGGTGTGTTCAGCAGGATCGAGGTCGTGGACCCGCCGTACATGCCGCCGTAGTAGAGGCCGGCGAACATGATGAACGCGCTGGTCGGCTCGAGCCGGTACGTCACCGGCAGCAGCAGCGCGATGGCCATCGCCGGCCCGATGCCGGGCAGCACGCCGACGAAGGTGCCCAGCAGCACGCCGATGGCGGCGTAGAGCAGGTTCATCGGGGTCAGGGCGGACTCGAGCCCACCCATGAGCAGTTCGAAGTTCTCCATCAGTCAGTCCTCACAGGATCCCGTCGAGTACGCCAGGGGTGAGCGGGATGCCCAGACCGACGTAGAAGGCGTACCAGCTGCCGATCGCCAGGACGAGCCCGACGATCACGTCGCGCACCAGCGTGCGGCTGCCGAGGGACCAGGCGGCGCCGGCGAACAGCACCGCGCCGGAGATGGCCCAGCCGAGCAGGTTGACGGTCGCGACCGTGAACAGCAGGACCGCGACCAGCTTGAGGACCGTCAGCCAGTCGGCCGACGAGCTCAGGTCGACGTCCTCGCCCTCCTCGGGCTCCGGCTGGGAGCCGCGGGCGGTGGCGACCGCGAGCAGCACGCCGACCAGGACGAGACCGGTGCCGATGACGTACGGGAAGACGCGGGGGCCGACCGGGTCGGCGAAGCCGACGTCGAGGCCGGCGGCGTCGATGATCGTGTAGATCCCGACGACGACCATGAACGCGGCCAGGCCGAACTGGCCGAGGTCGACCCGGCGTCGGGCGGGCTCGCTCTCGGGTCGGGTCTCGGGGTGGGTGTCGTGGACGCTCACAGCAGATCCAGCTCCTTCAGGGTCGAGGCGACGCGCTGGTCCTGCTCGACCAGCAGCTTGTCGAAGTCGTCGCCGGTGACGAAGGCGTCGGTCCAGCCGTTGTCCTTCAGCGCCTGCTGCCACTGCTTCGAGTCGTGCATGCGGGTGAGCAGGTCGATGAGCTCCTGACGGCGCTCGTCGCTGATGCCCGGCGGGGCGAGGATGCCGCGCCAGTTGAGGAAGACCAGGTCGATGCCGCTCTCGGTCAGCGTGGGCGCGTCGGCGAAGACCCCGGAGGCGCGCTCGTCGCCGGAGGTGGCGAGCACCCGGAGCTCACCTGCCTTCACCTGGCCCTCGAACTCGGCGAGACCGGAGAAGCCGACCTCGATCTTGTGGCCGAGCAGGGCGCTGGTGAGCGGTCCACCGCCGTCGTAGGTGACGTACTTGACGTCCTTCGGGTCGATGCCCGCGGCCTCGGCCAGCTGCATCGGGAAGAGATGGTCGGGGCCGCCGGGCGAGGAGCCGCCACCGACCACGACGGAGTCGGGGTCCTCTCTCCAGGCCTTCACCAGGTCGTCGATGGTCTGGAACGGCGAGTCGGCCGGAACCAGCACGCCCTCCTGCTCCTCGATGAGCTGGGCGATCGGGGTGGCGTCCTGGGGGCGGGCGTCCACGCCGAAGGAGTACGTCGAGCCGACCACGCCCAGACCGATGGTCATGAGCAGGTTGCCGTTGCCCTCCTCGCTCATCAGACGAGACATCGCGACGGAGCCGCCGGCACCCAGGATGTTGGTCACCTGGATGTCGCCGCCGGTCAGGTTGTCGCGGTCCAGGACGCCGACGGCCGCGCGGCCGGTCTGGTCGTAGCCGCCGCCGGGGCTGTTCGGGATCCACATGTCGAGGTCACGGGACTCCGCGCCACGGGTCACGCCGCAGGCGGATGCCGCGGCGAGCAGGCAGGTCACGAGCACCACGGTGAGGGCGCGGGTTCGGCGTATGCTCGCTGCCCGACGCGATGGCCTCTGCCGGCTCGGATCGGGCGGGGACTGCGATGTCGGCGTCGACAACGGCTGGCCTCCAGACTCAGGGGTGAAACGGTCAGTGGCGATGGTCACAGTCGGCGGTGACCGCCGTCACCATTGGGCAACCAAAGGAGGTTGTGGAACTTGTGGTCACAGGGTTCGCGCCGCCACCTGTCGCTGGCCGGGCAGGTGCTGGTGCTGCAGCTCTCGGTGCTGCTGCTCGTCGTCGTGGCGACCAGCATCGTCTCCCTGCGGCAGAGCGACGCCGATTTCCGTGACTCCCGCGAGGACCGGCTGCGCGCCGCCGCGGAGAGCCTGGCCGGCACCGCGGCCGTGCAGGACGGGCTGACCGGCACCCCCGACCGGCTCGCGCTGGCTTTCTACCTGCAGACCCGGGCCGCCGATGCTGGTGCCGACACCGCCTATCTCACCGATCTGGACGGCGAGGTGCTGGTCGCGACCGACCCCACCCGTGTCGGCGAGACCCTGGACCTCGGCGGCGCCGAGGCGAGCCGGGCCTGGTCCGGCGACATCGACGACGCCGGCCGGCGCGCGATCGCCGCGCAGGTCCCCGTCTACGGCGGCGGGTCGACCGGCGCCGACCCCCAGGCGCCCCGACCCGTCGGCGTCGTCGTGGTGACCGAGGACTACCCGCCGCTCACCGAGCGCATCGCCCGCACCTGGGCCGACGCCGTGACCGTGCTGCTGGCCGGGCTGGCGCTCGGGGTGCTGGGGTCGTTGCTGCTGGCCCGGCTGATCAAACGGCGTACGCGTGGTCTGGAGCCCCGCGACATCGCCGCCCTCGCCGACCACCGTGAGGGCCTGCTGCGCTCGATCCGCGAGGGGGTCCTGGCCGTCGGAGCCGACGGCCGGGTCAGCCTGATGAGCGACAGCGCCCGCGAGCTGCTCGGGCTCAGCGAGGACCCGACCGGCCGCCGTCTCGACGGGCTCGGTCTGCCCGCCGAGACGCTCGACCTGCTCAGTGGGACCGAAGAGGTGCACGACGCGCCGCTCGTCGCCGGCGACCGGGTGCTCGTGCTCAACCGCAACCGGGTCCATCACGACGGCCGCCCCGCCGGCACGGTCACCACGCTGCGCGACCGCACCGAGCTGGTCGCGCTGCAGAGCGAGCTCAACGCCCGCGAGAGCGTCACCGAGACGCTGCGCGCCCAGACCCACGAGTTCAGCAACCAGCTGCACACCATCACCGGTCTGCTCGAGCTGGAGGAGTACGCCGAGGTGGGCCGCTTCGTCACCGGGCTGACCGCCCGCCGGGCGGCGCTGAGCGACCACATCACCTCGCGGATCGACGACCCGGCGGTGGCCGCCCTGCTGATCGCCAAGGCCAGCCTGGCCGCCGAGCGGCGGGTGAGCATCGAGCTCGACTCCGCCAGCTCGCTCCCCCGGCTCACCCCGGACGGCTCCGCGGACGTCGTCACCGTTCTCGGCAACCTGGTCGACAACGCCGTCGACGCGGCCGCGCTGGTCGGACCGATGGACGGCCGCGTCGGCGTACTGCTGTCGGCGGAGCGCGAGACCGTGACCGTCCGCGTCTCCGACACCGGCGGCGGGGTGCCGGCCGAGCGGCTGCCCGAGATCTTCCGGCGCGGATTCAGCACCAAACCGCGCGACGCCAGCGGGCGTGGAGTCGGCCTCGCGCTGGTCCAGCTGGTGTGCCGTACGCGCGGAGGCGAGGTCGACGTGGAGAATACCGGGTCGGCGGAGCGCCCCGGAGCGGTCTTCATCGCCACCCTCCCCGGCGCCGTCCCGCTCGCACCACCCGCCACGACCGCCCCCGAGGAGACCCGATGACGTCCACACCGGAGCTCACCGTGCTCGTGGTCGAGGACGACTTCATGGTGGCCTCGATCCACACCCGCTTCGTGGAGCGGGTCGACGGCTTCCGGGTCGTCGGCGTGGCCGCCACCGGATCCCAGGCCCTCGACGAGACCGCCCGCCTCTCCCCCGACGTGCTGCTGCTCGACGTGCACCTGCCCGACTTCAGCGGCATCGAGGTGCTCCGGCGGCTGCGCGCACGCGGCGACGACACCGACGTCATCGTCATCACCGCCGCCCGCGAGGCCGACACCGTGCGCGCGGCCGCGGCCGGAGGCGCGGCCCACTACGTGGTCAAGCCGTTCCCGTTCGAGGACCTGGCCGCCCGGCTCGACGACGTGCGCCGTTCCCGCGAGGCGCTCGCCCGGATCGGGCAGCGCACCGAGGTGTCCGACGGCGCGGGCGACCGCGACGTGGTGCAGGCCGGCATCGACGAGGTGTTCAGCCACCAGGGCGCCCGCGAGGCCCGGGAGCGGCTGCCCAAGGGGCTCAGTGCCGAGACGGCGCGGGCCGTGCTGGCCGCGCTGCAGTCCGCCGGCGAGCTCAGCGCCACCGAGTGCGCCGACGCGATCGGGGTCTCCCGGGTGAGCGCCCGCCGCTATCTCGAGCACTTCGCGAGCACGGGCCGGATCGGCGTACGTCTCAACTACGGCACCGCCGGGCGGCCCGAGCGCCGCTACCGATCGATCTCCTAGCCGAGCGCGGCTCAGGCGGACTCGCGGATCACCAGCCGCGTCGGGAGCACGACGGAGGCCTCGACGTCCTCCCCCTCGACCAGGCGGAGGATCTGCTCGGCGAGGCGGGTGCCGATCTCGTGGATCGGCTGGTGCACCGTGGTCAGCGGCGGATCGGTGAACCGGGCCGCGTCGACGTCGTCGAACCCGATCACCGCCACGTCGTCGGGCACCCGGCGACCGAGCCGGCGCAGCGTACGCAGGGCGCCGTCGGCCATCAGGTCGGAGGCCGCGAAGACGCCGTCGATGTCAGGAGCGCGCTCCAGCAGCCGCTCCATGGCGTCCATCCCGGACTGACGCATGAAGTCGCCCTCCTCGACCAGCGGCGCGGCACCCAGCGCTTCCAGGACGTTCAGGTAGCCGGTCAGACGCTCGCGGCCGGCGACCATGTCCTGGGGCCCGGCGATGGTCGCGATCCGGCGCCGGCCGAGGCCGACGAGATGGCGCATCGCCGCCTCGACCCCGCTGGCGTGCTCGACGTCGATGTAGGGGACGGTGGCCTCACCGAGCGGCCGTCCGCTGGTCACGACCGGCACGCCCGCCGCCCGCAGCTCCTCGGGGAGGGTGTCGGCACCGTGCATCGAGGCCAGGACCACGCCGTCGACGGTGCGACCGTGCACGTAGCGCAGGATCCGGTCGTGGCTCGACTGGGTCGAGGCGAGCAGCAGGCCGAGCTGCTTGTCGGCCTTCTCCAGCGCCTCCCCGACGCCGCGGATGACACCCGGGAAGAAGGCGTCGTCGGAGAACACCCGAGTGGCGGACTCGGGCAGGATCAGCGCGATGGAGTCCGTACGCTGCGTCACCAGGCTCCGCGCCGCCGGGTTCGGCACGTAGCCGAGGTCGGCGATGGCCCGGCGGATGCTCTCGGCGATGTCGGGGCGCACGGTCGTGGAGCCGTTGACGACGCGGGAGACGGTCGCTCTCGAGGCCCCGGCCGCCCGCGCCACCGTCTCCAGCGTCGGTCGGCCGGCCGGGGTCTCCTTCATGAGTGGAACCTATCGCCTCCTGGCCCCGCCGGTCACCGGGAGAACGTGAACCAGTTGATGTTGACGAAGTCGGCCGGCTGGCCACTGGTGAACCTCAGGAACACCGTGTGCGTGCCGGTCGCTCCGTTGATGCTGCCCGGGACCGTACGCCAGCTCTGCCAGCCTCCGGTGTTGGCCACCGAGAAGCCC
>NZ_JBHVKN010000208.1:0-8920 GCF_042798075.1 Nocardioides sp. NPDC057772 | reverse complement strand
AAACTGTGGTTTCGTCGCCCACAACTACCTTCTCGGCACGGCTTCTCCGAGGAAATGGCGAACGCCCTCCCAGATGTCCGGGAAGGCGTTCGGGGGTGATCTTAGCCAGAATCAGTCGAGATAGTCGCGCAGAACCTGCGAACGCGACGGGTGTCGCAGCTTCGACATCGTCTTGGACTCGATCTGACGGATGCGCTCGCGGGTGACCCCGTAGACCTTGCCGATCTCGTCTAAAGTCTTCGGCTGACCGTCGGTCAGGCCAAAACGCATGCTCACGACGCCGGCTTCACGCTCGGAGAGCGTGTCGAGCACCGCGTGCAGCTGCTCCTGGAGGAGCGTGAACGAGACTGCGTCGGCCGGGACGATCGCCTCGGAGTCCTCGATCAGGTCACCGAACTCGGAGTCGCCGTCCTCGCCCAGCGGCGTGTGCAGCGAGATCGGCTCGCGGCCGTACTTCTGGACCTCGATGACCTTCTCCGGGGTCATGTCGAGCTCCTTGGCCAGCTCCTCCGGGGTGGGCTCGCGCCCGAGGTCCTGGAGCATCTGACGCTGCACTCGGGCCAGCTTGTTGATGACCTCGACCATGTGCACCGGGATGCGGATGGTGCGGGCCTGGTCGGCCATCGCGCGGGTGATGGCCTGACGGATCCACCACGTCGCGTAGGTCGAGAACTTGTAGCCCTTGGTGTAGTCGAACTTCTCGACCGCACGGATCAGACCGAGGTTGCCCTCCTGGATCAGGTCGAGGAAGAGCATGCCGCGACCGGTGTAGCGCTTGGCCAGCGAGACCACCAGACGGAGGTTGGCCTCGAGGAGGTGGTTCTTCGCGCGCTTGCCGTCCTCGGCGATCCACTCGAGCTCGTCGAGGATCTTCGGGGTGATCTTGCCGCCCTTGCCGAGCTTCTCCTCCGCGAAGAGACCGGCCTCGATCCGCTTGGCGAGCTCGACCTCCATCTCGGCGTTGAGCAGCGGGACCTTGCCGATCTGCTTGAGGTAGTCCTTGACCGGGTCGGCGGTCGCGCCGGCGACCATGACGGTCTGCTCGGGCTCGTCGGTGTCGTCGGAGGTGGAGACGACGAAGCTCTGCTTCTCGGCCTCCTTCTCGTCCTCCTTGATCGTGGGATCGGAGGCGACGTCCTTCTCGAACTGCTCGTCGGAGATGTCGGGCAGGACCTTCTTGCCGTCGGGGCCGATCTGGACGACGGTGGTCTCCTCGTCGTCGGTGTCGGTGTCGTCGTCCGAGTCGTCGACGTCGATCTCGTCGACGTCGTCGACGTCGACATCCACGTCCTCGAGGACGATCTCCTCGCCGTCCTCGTCGATCTCGGTCGTCTTCTTGGGCTCGGCGTCGTCCGCCTTCTTCGCCGCGGCCTTCTTGGCAGGCTTCTCGGCGGGCTTCTCCGTCTCGGCAGCGACCTTCTTGGCGGCGGCCTTCTTCGCCGGCGCCTTGGCGGTCGTCGTCTTGCGGGTCGAGGTCGTCGCCGCAGCGGCACGACCGGTGACCGCGGTGCCGAGGTCCACCGAGATGCCGAGCGTGCTCAGGTGACCGAGCAGTGCCTTGAGATGCCTGGGCTCGACCGCGGCATCCTCGCTGGCCTGGCGGACCTGGTCGGGGCTCACACGTCCGGTCGGCTTGGCCTGGTCGATCAGTGCCTTCACGGCAGGGTGGGCGAGTACCTCAGCGGGTATCTTGCGCGCGTTCGAGGACACGAACACCTCTCCGTCGAACTTGGTCGAGACTTATCAAAAACTCAGTTTGGGCGCGGCAGGGCCCGGGGTCGTCAAGAGCCGCAGATTCATTCTGCCACGGTGGTGGTGAACAGTCCCCATCCGGGGCGTTGTGTCCACCGACAACTCATCCGGCTGCTTTGGCTGCGGCCTTCTTCTGCTGTTTGTAGTCACGCACCTTCTGCAACGACGCAACGTCGACGACGTCAGCCACAGAACGGTAACCATCGAGCGCGTAGTCGCCGCCGGCGTCCTCCCAGCCCTCGGGCCGCACGCCCAACTGCTTGGCCAGCAGCGAGACGAAGATCTGCGCCTTCTGCTTCCCGAAGCCCGGGAGCGCCTGGACCCGCTTGAGCAGGTCCTTGCCGTTGGCGGCCTCGGTCCACAGCCGGGTGACGTCGCCGCCGTAGTCGGTGGTGACGATCGCCGCGATCCCCTGCACCTTCGCCGACATCGAGCCAGGGAAGCGGTGGATCGCCGGCGGCGTCGAGGCGATCGCCTTGAAGTCGTCTGGGTCCATGTCGGCGATCTTGGCGGGATCCAGATGGCCGAGTCGGGTCATCAGCTTGTGACCTCCCTTGAACGCATCCTCCATCCGGTACTGCTGGTCCAGGGCCATGCCCAGCAGCAGCGCGAACGGATCTTCGGAGAGCAGTTTGTCGGCGGCCTCGTCGCCGGTGATGTGGAGCGAAGGCATAAGGGACATCCTGCCTCATCTCGTCGTGATCTACCTGGTCATGCCTGTGGAAAGCGGGTCGCGCCGATCTGACATCCGTTGCACGCTAGGCGCATGGCCTCCATGTCCGCCCCGTCTGTCCCGTCTGTCCCGTCCGAGACATCCGTCGAAGGGCTGCACGAGCCGCTCCCACCCGTGCTCGAGAAGCGACTGAGACGTGCCGTGCTGGACCACACCGCCACAGAGCACCGACGATCGTTCCTGGCGCTCGTCCACCTCGGCATCCCCGGCGGCAAGGAAGTCGTCCACGCCCATCGCGAGGACGAGCCCACCGACCAGTGGCTGCGCGCCGACATCATCCACAGCATGCGGCGCCGCGTCGGCGTGTCCGACCCGATCGTGTGGCTGACCCGCGCCGGAGGCCTCGAGATCGAGGACGTGGACCTCCGCTGGCTCGCCGCCGCCCGACAGGCGTTCCGGGAGATCGGGGCACCCCTGACGTACGTCGTGGTGACCCGCAACGCCTGGGTCGATCCGCGCTCGGAGCTGAGCCGTCGGTGGAAGCGGCTGCGCTACCGCAACGACTAAGCGGGACGTTCCGACCGGCTGAGCGCGTCCTCCCAGGCCGTGGGAGGAACAGCGCCCTCGAGCATCTGCGCGACGAGCACCCCGAGGCCGTGATGGCGCTCGCTCGCGAAGCACCGGTCGAGCGCACACCAGGCGAGCGCTCCGTCGCCGCCGAGCCAGGCGGCGAAGGCCAGCACGGCAGCCGGGTGGGCGACGTGGTCGTCGGGGCTGCGGCGTACGACATCGGTCCACAGGCGGACGTGGGCCTTGGCCTCCTCGCGGGTCATGCCGCCCCAGGCGGCGTCGCGCCGCTGCGGCTCACGCAGCGCCAGCAGCAGGGAGGCGATCTGGTCGGCCGACAGCACCGTCCCGGCGACGGCGTCGTCGACCAGCCGGCCGACCTCGTAGACCTTCATGGCGGACGCCCGCTCCAAGGCGGCCTCCGTCTCGGTGACGGCCTCGGGGACCGCCGCGATCGATGCGGCCAGCTCGGTGCGGGAGCGGCGCACCATGTGCCCGTCGTAGACCGCCTGGGCGCGGAACGGGTGGGCGACGATGTCGAACGGCACTCCGTCATCGGGGGCGCCGTGGAAGCCGAGCGGGTCGAACCAGCGGCCGTCGTGCACCCGCAGGCACCCGACCAGGTCGATGTCGCACTCGGCCAGCCTCTCGGCGAGGCGGCGGGCGATCTTCAGCCCGAACCGCGGGCCGCTGTCGTAGAGGACGAGCAGCACGCCGCGCACCTGGTGACGGACGGCGGGCAGGAGGAGGCTGTCCAGACAGCCCTCGATCTCGCCGGGGGTCGGGAGGTCGATCCTGCCGTGGACCTGATGCTCACCGCCGAAGGTGAGCATGACGATCGACTTCTCGGGCTGGAACCCGAGCAGGATGGGTACGGCCGCCAGGACGTCCTCGGGACGGGCGATGGAGAGTTTTGTGGTCATGCGGACCACACTCCCTGCGACCCACCGACAGTCTCGTCGCCAATATCCGCGCTTGTGCACAACCCGAGTTCGAAAGATCGTGTGGATGGTCAACGGCCCGGGGCAGCGGCCCGGAACAGACTGTCCCCGCCGCCCGATAGGTTGCCACCATGAGACCGCACGCGTCGGTGATGCACCTCGACCTCGACGCGTTCTTCGCCTCGGTCGAGCAGCGCGACAAGCCGTCTCTGCGCGGCAAGCCGGTGGTCGTGGGCGGCATCAGCGGTCGCGGCGTGGTCAGCACCGCCTCCTACGAGGCCCGGACCTTCGGTGTCCGCTCGGCGATGTCGACCCGCGAGGCCCGCGCGCTGTGCGGGCACGCCGCCTTCCTCTATCCCCGCTTCCCGGCGTACAAGAAGGTCAGCGAGCAGGTCTTCGGGATCCTGCGTGACCTCTCCCCGCTGGTCGAGCCGCTCTCGCTCGACGAGGCCTTCGTCGATCTCGCCGCCGCGGACCTGCCCGATCTCGAGGTCGACACCGTGACCGAGACCGCCGCCCGGATCCGCGCCGAGGTCGCCGAGATCACCGGTGGGCTCACCGCGAGCGTCGGCCTCGCGAGCTCGAAGTTCATCGCCAAGATCGCCAGCGACCTGGACAAGCCCGACGGCCTGGTCGTGGTGGCGCCTGGCACCGAGCTCGGTCTGCTCCGCCCGATGAACGTCAAGGTGATCCCCGGCGTCGGCCCCGCCACCGCCGAGCGTCTGCGCCGCGCCGGCATCCACACCGTGGCCGATCTGGAGCAGGTCAGCGTCGAGGAGCTCGTACGCCTCGTGGGCAAGTCCCACGGCACCAACCTCTACAAGCTCGCCCGGGCCCAGGACGACCGGCGCATCGAGCCCGAGCGCGAGACCAAGTCGGTCAGCGTGGAGGGCACCTACGACACCGACCTGACCGATCGTCCGCTGATGGAGCAGATCCTCACCCGGCAGGCCACCGAGGTCGCCGCCCGGCTGAAGAAGAACGGCCTCTCCGGCCGCACCATCACGATCAAGGTCCGGCTCTACGACTTCACCACGATCAACCGCTCCGCGACGCTTCCGGCCCCCACCGACCAGGCCGGCACCATCGCCCGCCTGGCGAGGACCTTGCTCGGCGAGCTGTTCACCGCGGGCGAGACGGCCGGCGGCGTACGCCTTCTCGGGGTCGGCGTCTCCGGTCTGGCCGACTGGATCCAGGAGGACCTCTTCGGGGAGGACGCCGAGGACGACACCGAGCCCGAGCGCCCCCTCCCCGAGCCGGCCCGGAGGCCGACCTGGGCGGCCGGGATGGACGTCGTCCACGCGGAGATGGGCCGCGGCTGGGTCTGGGGCTCGGGGCGCGGCGTGGTGACCGTGCGCTTCGAGACCGCCGAGACGCCCGCGGGTCCGGTGCGGTCCTATGCCGTCGACGACCCCGACCTGCAGCCTTACAGCGAGTCCTGAGCCGCTCCCCCGTCGTCGGCCCCCGTCGTCGGCTCCCGCCGCCGGCTCCGTCGTCCCGGCTGCGCGTGCGGTATCGCGCCAGGTGACCATGTTGTGCGATAGAGCCATGCGATGCCACCTGCGGCCATCCGCGAGGTGTGCGCGGGAGTCCGTGGGTCGCGGAGATAGGGTCTCGTTCATGTCTGCTGCCCACCCCGTGACGCACTGGCCCGTCGCACCGAAGAAGCCCTCGTCCAAGCAGTTCCACGGCCTGACCCGGACCGATGACTACGAGTGGCTGCGCGACAAGGACAACCCCGAGGTCATCGCCTATATCGAGGCCGAGAACGCCTACACCAAGCAGCAGACCGAGCACCTCGCCGACCTGCGCTCGCAGATCTTCGAGGAGATCAAGGCGCGCACCCTCGAGACCGACCTGAGCGTCCCGACCCGCTCGCGCGGCTACTGGTACTACGGCCGCAGCTTCGAGGGGAAGCAGTACGGCGCGAGCTGCCGGGTGAAGGTCGCCGACCCCGGCGACTGGACTCCCCCGACACCGGCCGACGTCACCCACGACCAGCCCGCGCTCCCCGGCGAGGAGGTGCTGCTCGACCTCGACGCGCTCGCCGAGGGCCACGACTTCTTCAGCCTGGGCGGGTCGACCGTCAGCCCGTCGACCACGCTGCTCGCCTACGCGACCGACACCACCGGCGACGAGCGCTACACCGTACGCGTCAAGGACCTCACCACCGGCGAGCTGCTCGACGACGAGCTCACCAACGTCCACGGCGGCGCCACCTGGGACCGCGAGTCCTCGGCTCTCTACTACACGACCGCCGACGAGTCCTGGCGCGCCGACAAGATCTGGTGCCACCGCCTCGGCACCCCGCAGAGCGAGGACGAGCTGGTCTTCCACGAGACCGACGACCGGTTCTGGGTCGGCGTGGGACGCACCAAGTCCGACCGGTTCATGTTCATCGGCACCGCCGCGAAGATCACGGCCGAATACCGCTTCCTCGACTTCGACGACCCCGACGCCGGCTGGCAGGTCTTCGCGGCTCGCGAGGAGGGCGTGGAGTACTCCGTGGAGCACGCCACCATCGCCGGCGAGGACGTCTTCCTGGTCACCCACAACGCCTCGGGCCCCGACTTCGAGATCGCCACCGCGCCGATCGCGCCGACCCCGCGCTCCCAGTGGCGGCCCCTGATCCCTCACACCCCCGGCGTACGCCTGGAGGACGTCGACGCCTTCGCCGGCCACCTGGTGGTGCACCAGCGCAGCGAGGGCCTGACCCAGCTCCGCATCCTGGAGCTCGGCGAGGACGGCGTCTCCGACGACTACCTGGTGAAGTTCGACGACGAGCTCTACACCATCGGCTCGGGCTCCAACCCCACCTTCGAGACCCCGGTCGTACGCCTCGGCTACACCACGATGCGCACCCCGGCCTCCGTCTACGACTACGACGTACGCAGCCGCGAGCTGACCCTGCGCAAGCAGGCCCCGGTGCTCGGTGGCTATGACCGAGACGACTACGAGGAGCACCGCCTCTGGGCGACCGCCGAGGACGGCGTACGGGTGCCGATCTCGATCGTGGCGAAGAAGGGTCTCCACGAGCAGGGACCGATCCCGGTGCTGCTCTACGCCTACGGCTCCTACGAGGCCAGCATGGACCCCTACTTCTCCATCCCCCGGCTGAGCCTGCTGGACCGCGGGATCGGCTTCGCCATCGCCCATGTCCGCGGTGGCGGCGAGATGGGCCGGGCGTGGTACGACGACGGGAAGATGCTGAAGAAGCAGAACACCTTCTCCGACTACATCGCCTGCGCCCGCCACCTCGCCGAGTCGGGCTGGTCGACGCCGAGCAAGATCATCGCCGAGGGCGGCAGCGCCGGCGGGCTGCTGATGGGGGCGGTCGCCAACCAGGCCCCCGACGCGGTGGGCGCGGTCGTCGCCGCGGTGCCCTTCGTGGACGCGCTGACCACGATGCTCGACGCGACGCTGCCGCTGACCGTCACCGAGTACGACGAGTGGGGCAACCCGGAGGCCGACAAGGAGACCTACGACTACATGGCCTCCTACGACCCCTACACGAACGTCACCGCCCAGCACTACCCACCGATCCTGGCCGAGACCAGCATCAACGACACCCGGGTGCTCTACGTCGAACCCGCGAAATGGGTCGCCAAGCTGCGCGCGACGGCCGAGAATCCCGGTGACGTACTGCTGAAGACGGAGATGGCGGCCGGACACGGAGGGGTCTCGGGACGCTACAAGGCATGGGAGGACCGGGCGTTCAGCCTCGCCTGGATGATCGACCAGGTGACCTCTTCGTAGGGCATATCTGCGGGCTTCTCGGGGTACTCCATGAGAAACCCCTGAGATTCACCTCGCGATGCAACTTATCGCCTGCCGCGTACGTCGAACCGGACAAGAGATCGAAGAAGGATTCGATGACAAGGCGCTCTACCAGGGAACACCTGGGAGGGGCGAAGCGTTGAAACCACCGTGAGGCCACAAACCTCACCGTGAGGAGGTTCCCATGGCGACACGCACCGCAACCGCCACCCGAGAGATCGAGGGCCGCGACAGCGTCGGGCTGTATCTCGACGAGATCGCCCGTAACGAGCTCCTGGATGCTGCCAAAGAGGTTGAGCTGTCCAAGGCGATCGAGGCCGGCCTGATGGCCGAGCACCTCCTGGCCGAGGGCCGCGTCGGCCGCAAGAAGGCACCCGGTGGAGCCACCCGAGCGGAGCTGGAGTGGCTGGCCGAGGAGGGCCACCGCGCCACCCGCGAGTTCATCAACGCCAACCTGCGTCTGGTGGTGTCCATCGCGCGAAAGTACGGTCGCGCCCAGATGCCGATGCTGGATCTGATCCAGGAAGGTAATACCGGCCTGATCCGGGCCGTTGAGAAGTTCGACTACACCAAGGGCTACAAGTTCTCGACGTACGCCACGTGGTGGGTGCGTCAGGCGATCACCCGCGGCATCGCCCAGCAGGCGCGCGTGGTCCGGCTCCCGGTCCACGTCGTCGAGGAGCTCAACCAGGTCGGCGGCGCGCGCCGCACCCTGGAGCGGCAGCTCGGCCGTGACCCGGAGCCGGAGGAGATCGCCGCCGAGCTCGGAATGGACATCGACCGCGTCCTCGACCTGCTCTCCTGGGGTCGTGACCACGTCTCGCTCGACACTCCGATCGACGAGGACGGCGACACCTCCCTGGGCGACCTGATGGCCCAGGAGTCGGCGCCGTCACCCGACGTGGACGTCATCGATGTCGAGTCCCGTGAGCGGCTCAACTCGCTGGTTGGCCAGCTCGACGAGCGTTCCGCCGACATCGTCCGCTCCCGCTACGGGCTCACCGACGGTCGTCAGCACAAGCTCGCCGACATCGGCGTCAAGCACGGCATCTCCGCCGAGCGCGTACGCCAGCTCGAGCGTGAGGCCCTGCAGAAGCTCCGCCGCTTCGCAGATCCTGACCTGGCGGCCTGACCCGTAACCCCAAGATTCGGCGCTCCTCGTAGGAGGGGCGCCGAATCTGCACTTGTGGCGTGTTCGGCGGTCAGTAGC
>NZ_JBHVKN010000207.1:0-9065 GCF_042798075.1 Nocardioides sp. NPDC057772 | reverse complement strand
TCTGGCGTCGTGCGAGCTCCTCGAGGATTGCTTGGCGGAGGGCCTCTACGCTCGGGGTGGTGGTCTCGGCAAGCTCGACCACCGGCTCGACCACCGACTTGTAGGTGATGTCGGCGTCGTCGCGGCTCGCCCCGCGGGCAACCGTCTCGTAGGCCTTGCCGACGTACGGCTTGAGCGCGTCGACGAGGGCGAGGCGCTGGGCGAGGATCTCGGCGCCGGTGCGGGCGAGGTGATCGTCCCAGACGGCCAGCGTGGCGAGGGCACCCTCGCGTGCCGAGCCCCGGGCGAGCCCGGCGGTCTTGAGCAGCGAGTTGCGCTGCTTGAGGACGCGGTCGTAGTCGCTGCGTACGCCTGCCAGACGGGGGCTGCGCAGGATCATCAGGTCGTCGAGGAAGCGCCTCCGGTCGGAGGGGTCGCCCTTGACGAGGGTCAGGTCCTCAGGGGAGAAGACGACGGTGCGGACCAGTCCGACCAGGTCGCGGGTGCGGGGGAGCGGGCTCCTGTTGATCCGGGCCTTGTTGGCGCGGCCGGCGTTGATCTCGACCTCGAGCGTGGCGGTGCGGCCGTCGCGGACGACCGCGGCGCGCACGACGGCCTGGTCGGCACCGGCCCGGACCAGCGGGGCGTCGGTGGCGACGCGGTGGGACTGCAGGCGGGAGAGGTAGTCGATCGCCTCGACCAGGTTGGTCTTGCCCTGGCCGTTGCGGCCGACGAACGCGGTCACACCGGCGTCGAGGGGGACCTCGACGTTCGGGTAGGAGCGGAAGTCGTGGAGAGAGAGGTGTGAGACGTACATCGTGTTTCCTCTCTCGTTAAGGTGCCTGCATGACCCAGTCTCCCAACCCTTACGGCCCGCCTCCAGGGCAACCCGCCTTCGGCGGGTCGGCCGGGCCTTTCTACCTGTCGGTGATGGGCCAGGTCCACGGGCCCTACCCGGTCCAGCAGCTCGCTCAGATGGCTGCCGCCGGGCAGATCAAGTCGGACACCCCGGCCAGTCTCGGCACCGACCAGCAATGGTTTCCCGTGAAACAGATCCCGGGCGTCTTCTCGAGCCGGGAGTGGCTGATCACCCTGCTGCTTTCGATCTTCCTGGGTTCCTTCGGCGTGGACAGGTTCTACGTCGGGCAGATCGGCCTCGGCATCCTCAAGCTGATCACCTGTGGAGGCTTCGGGATCTGGACGATCGTCGACATCATCCTCGTCGCCGTGCGAAAGTTTCCCGATGCCGACGGCAAGCCCCTCTCCTGACCTGCGTCAACGCGCCGCGGCGGTGAGCTCCACGGAGGTCACCGCCGCCATCGGCGTCGGCGGGGTCGTCATCGCGGCGCTGCTGCCTGCCGGCGGCATCGAGGACGGCCCGGTGCTCTGCCCGTTCCGCGCGCTCACCGGTCTGCCCTGCCCCGGCTGCGGTCTGACCCGGTCGTGGGTCTACCTGATGCACGGCGACATCGGCTCCTCGCTGGCGAGCAACTGGTTCGGACCGGTGCTCATCGTGGCGATCGTCATCCTCGCCGTGGTCTCGGCGCGTTCCCGCATTTCCGGGAAACGCCCCGCTGACCTTGACAAACTCGTGAAGAACCCGGTCGTGCTCGGCCTCTTCGCACTCTTCGTCGCCTATGGCGCCGTCCGTCTGGTCCTCACCATGACCGGAGTCATCGACCCCATCTGACGGGTGGTCGAGCCGGTGGTCGAGCCTGTCGAGACCACCGCGCCGAGGATCAGGCCTCCGACTCCGAGATCACCGCGTGCCCGCCGAAACCGTTGCGCATCGCGGCGATCGCCTTCATGGCGTGGTCGTCCTCCTGCCGCGAGACGAACCGCGCGAACAGCGAGGCCGAGATGGCCGGCATCGGGACGGCGTTCTCGATCGCGGCCTCGACGGTCCAGCGGCCCTCGCCCGAATCCTCGGCGTAGCCCTTGATCTTGTCGAGGTGCTCGTCGGCGCGCAGCTGGTCGACGAGCAGGTCGAGCAGCCAGGAACGTACGACCGTGCCGGTGCGCCACGAGGCGAAGATCTCCGGGACGTTGTCGACAATGTCGACCTTGTCGAGGAGCTCCCAGCCCTCGGCGTAGGCCTGCATCATCGCGTACTCGATGCCGTTGTGGACCATCTTGGAGAAGTGGCCGGCGCCGGGGGTGGTGCCGCAGTGGACCAGACCGTCCTCGGTGCCGGACGGCTTGAGCGCCTCGAACGCCGGCATCACCTTGGCGGCGTCCTCCTTGGAGCCGCCGTACATCAGCGCGTAGCCGTTCTGGAGACCCCAGACGCCGCCGGAGACGCCGCAGTCGACGAAGCCGATGCCCTTCTCGGCCAGGCTCTCGGCGTTCTTGGCGTCGTCGGTGTATTTCGAGTTGCCGCCGTCGACCACCAGGTCGCCCTCGCCGAGGAGCTCCTTGAGCTCGGCGATGGTGGAGCGGGTCGGATCGCCCGCCGGCACCATCACCCAGACCACCTTCGGGCTGGGCAGCGCCTCGACCATCTCCGCGAGGCTCGCCACGTCGGCGAGGTCAGGGTTGGGGTCGTATCCGACGACGGTGTGACCAGCCTCCCGCAGGCGGGTGCGCATGTTGCCACCCATCTTGCCGAGACCGACGAGTCCGATGTCCATGCAAGTTCCTATCCACAGGTGGTCGAGCTTTTCGAGACCACCTTAATGAGGGAGCGAATCAGGAGAGCAGGCGGCGCGGCATCAGCAGGTAGCGGAAGCCCGGCTCCTCGCCACCCTCGGCCGGCTTGCCGCTGATCACCACGGGCTTCGGGGCCTGGGTGAACGCGAGCTCGACGACCTGCTCGTCGATGGCCTGCAGCCCGTCGAGGAGGAACTGCGGGTTGAACCCGGTGGTCAGCCCCTCGCCCTCCATGGTCGCCTCGATCGACTCGGACGCCTGGGCCTCGTCGCCGGAACCGGCGTCGAGGGTGAGCACGCCGTCCTCGAAGACCATCTGGACCGCGGTGTTGCGCTCGGCGACCAGGGCGACGCGCTTGACCGACTCGACCAGCGAGGCCTTGTCGACGAGCGCGGTGGTGAGGTGCTCGGCCGGGAACAGGCTGCGGACCTTCGGGAACTCACCGTCGAGCAGGCGCGTCGTCGTGCGGCGTACGCCACCCGCGGCCGCGCCCTCGAAGCCGATGATCCCCTCACCGGTGCCAGTGGTGGACAGCGCGAGGGTGACCTCGCTGCCGCTGGTCAGCGACTTGGCGGTGTCGCCGAGCACCTTCGCCGGCACCAGCGCGGCCAGGCTCTCGTCGGGGGTGGCCGGGTTCCACTCGAGCTCACGGTGGGAGAGGCGGAAGCGGTCGGTGGCGAGCAGCGAGATCGTGGAGCCCTCGATCTCGAGCCGCACGCCGGTCAGCACCGGCAGCATGTCGTCACGGCCGGCGGCGGTCACGGCCTGGGCGACGGCGTGGGCGAACAGCTCCGACTTCACCGTGCCGGCCGCGGTCGGCATCTCCGGCAGCGTCGGGTAGTCCTCGACCGGCATCGTCTGCAGGCTGAAGCGCGCGCTCCCGCAGGTGAGCGAGACGCGGGCGCCATCGGTCACCATCTCGACCGGCTTGGCCGGGAGGCTGCGACAGATGTCGGCGAGCAGCTTGCCCGAGACCAGTGCCTTGCCCTCGTCGGCGACCTCGGCCGACAGCGTCGCCCGCGCGGAGGTCTCGTAGTCGAACGTCGAGAGCACCAGGCCCTCGTGACCCGCCTCGATCAGGAGGCCGGAGAGCACCGGGGTGCTGGGGCGTACCGGAAGGCTGCGGGCAGCCCAGGCGACGGCATCCGCGAACACGTCGCGGTCGACGCGGAACTTCACGATGACCTGTCCTTCTTCTAACTCGACATCGGGGCGTATGAGGACATGTGGCCGGGGAAGGGAGACGACACCGGCTTCCGGAACGCCCCCGCGTTGACATGACCTGGAGTACGCATCCTGCCACGGACCGCCGACAACCGGTAAGCGCTCAGCGGTGTCGGCTCTTCACAGGCCTGCCTGTGCGCTCGAGCCCTCGAGCGGGTTGTCCCCAGGGAGGGGCGTTCGTGGAATTTCACCGAGGATCCATGGACATAAATAGTTTCGTACGTCATAAGAGCATCTGTGGGAAATGTGGATGAGGTGCGTTGTCGCTGGTCAGCCCGGAAAATGTCATTCCACAGGGGATGTGGACGCCCTGCTGAAATGACGCACGTCACTGTGGGCTGTGGAGAGTTGTCGGCCCGTTCCGGTGTTTTGTGCACAGGCCATCCCCTTTTCCATCCCATTTGAACCGCCGTTTCTCCACAGGTTCCACCCAGCCTGTGGGCTGTGGACAACCCGGGAAATCTCGTCCTGTGGGTTTTGGAAATCCCAAAACGCGAAACGGCCGCCGCCCCGGACGGGGTCGACGGCCGCGTACGGCTGCTGGTCGGCTAGGCCTGTCGGGCCTGCATCTTGACGCGGTTGGTGAGCTCGGAGACCTGGTTGAAGACGGCTCGGCGCTCGGCGAGGAGCTGGTTGATCTTCCGCTCGGCGTACATCACGGTGGTGTGGTCGCGGCCTCCGAAGTGCTTGCCGATCTTGGGCAGGGAGTCCTCGGTGAGCTCACGACACAGATACATGGCGATCTGGCGGGCCATGACAAGGTGACGCCCACGCGAGGGCCCGGTGAGCTCGTCGATCGACAGCCCGAAGTAGGCAGCGGTCTGGGCGATGATCAGGCCGGCGGTGATCTCGGGCTCGCCGCCCTCGGGGATCAGGTCCTTGAGCACGATCTCGGCCAGGGTCAGGTCGACGTCTTGGCGGTTGAGGTTGGCGAACGCCGTCACCCGGATCAGCGCGCCCTCGAGCTCGCGGATGTTGGTCTGGATCTTGCTCGCGATGAACTCGAGCACGTCCGGCGGCGCGGTGAGCCGCTCCATCGCCGCCTTCTTGCGGAGGATCGCGATGCGGGTCTCGATGTCGGGCGGCTGGACGTCGGTGATCAGACCCCACTCGAACCGGTTGCGCAGCCGGTCCTCCAGCGCCTCGAGCCGCTTGGGCGGGCGGTCGGAGGTGAGCACGATCTGCTTGTTGGCGTTGTGGAGCGTGTTGAAGGTGTGGAAGAACTCCTCCTGCGTCTGGGTCTTCCCCTCCAAGAACTGGATGTCGTCGATCAGCAGGACGTCGACATCGCGGTAGCGCCGCTTGAACCGGTCCTGCCGGTCGTCGCGGATCGCGTTGATGAACTCGTTGGTGAACTCCTCCGAGCTGACGTAGCGCACCTTCGCCCCGGAGTAGAGGCTCCGAACGTAGTGACCGATCGCGTGCAGCAGGTGGGTCTTGCCCAGCCCGGACTCCCCGTAGACGAGCAATGGGTTGTAGGCCTTGCCCGGCGCCTCGCTGACCGCGACCGCGGCCGCGTGCGGGAACCGGTTGGAGGACCCGATGACGAAGGTCTCGAAGGTGTACTTCGGGTTCAGCCGGGTCTCGAGGACGTTGTGGCTGGGCTCGCTCGCCCGCGTCGGTGGGCCGGGCACGAGCTGTCGCGGCGGGGCCGGCTCTTCGACCGGCGCCACCGGCGGCACCGGGGGATTTGTCGACAAATCGGCATAGTCGGGACGTACGTCCTCATGACCCGTGGGCGGAGCGGGCTGCGGCGCAGGCGGCGGCGCGAGCGGACCCTGCGGTCCTGCGTAGGCGGCGGGAGCCGGCTCTCCGGGTGGCTCGGTCGCGGCCGGGACGCCTGGGATCAGGCCCGGCGGGGTCGTCGGGTAGACCGACTGGTGCGGGAAGGCCGCCTGGTTCGGGAAGGCGTTCTGCTGCTGGAGGGCCGCCGCGGCGGCAGCATCGGCAGCGGCGATCTCCCGCTCGGAGATCATGATCGCCTGGGTGTCGGGGTCGGGGGTGACCTCGATGTCGGGGTTGACGGTGACCGCGATCCGGATCTCGCGCGCGAAGATCTCACCGAGCGACTTCTCCAAGGTGCCGCGCAGGCGGCCCTCGATCTGGTTGCGGATGAAGTCGTTGGGGACCTCGACGATGGCGGTCGACCCGTGCAGGGTGAGTGGCTCGCTGTCCCGGAGCCAGGCCCGCTGATTCGGCGGAAGCTCGGCGACCACCCGCGTCCATGCGGACTGGAGATCTGGCTGTGGTTCTGGCGCGAGGCCGGAGTGCTCCACAGATTCCTGCCTTCCCTGATGGCTCGGGTGGTGGTCGGTATTGATGCAGCCTGGATCGGTGCAGCGGTCTGGTCTACATCCTCCACAGACTTTTCCACAAGCTGTGGAGCATCCCCGAATGTAGGCATCGGAGATCAACCGAGACACGTCGCCGTCCTCGAGAATCCGACCGTTCCGGCAGGTCAGGTGGGAAAAATAGATCCCAGCGTGGCATCCCCCCGAATGCGGCCGACGCTCCTGACGATGTGCAGGGAAACCTCGGTAGAGGACGAAGTTACCGGCTGGCGACCGTCACGGGCAACCCGTCCTCCACAGGTGGAGGGATAATCACAGAGGTGTGATAGGGCGCGAGTTTGACCGTGGTTTCGCCGTCCACGTACCGTTGCTAGGTCCGTCGAATCTACGGGCGCCGCATGTCCACGCCTTGGTCGCCGAGGCGCGGACGGGCGGTGTTTGTTGAAACGGCCCGCCTGGAACCACCGAGGGCGACCCCATCAGACCAGCCGGAAGAGCAGCCGGCCCCACACAACTAAGGAAGCACCCCGTGAGCAAGCGTACTTACCAGCCGAACAACCGCCGCCGTCACAAGACGCACGGTTTCCGCCTGCGCATGCGCACCCGTGCCGGCCGTGCCATCCTCGCGGCGCGCCGCCGCAAGGGTCGCAAGAGCCTGACCGTCTGAGGCCCCGGCCTCAGCCACCACGCGCGTGCTGCCACGTCGTCATCGACTGATCGATTCGTCGGGCTTCAAGGAAGCGGTACGACGAGGCAAGCGCGCGGGCTCGAAGAGCCTGGTGGTCCACCTGCTCGTCCCCGGCACCGGCAGCGATGTCGCCCGGGAGAGCGATCCGCAGGTGGGCTTCGTGGTGAGCAAGGCCGTCGGCCCGGCCGTCGTCCGGAATCGTGTGAAGCGCAGACTGCGTCATCAGGCCCGGGAGTCCCTGAGCGGACTCCCGGGCTCTGCTGTGCTTGTGGTCCGTGCGCTTCCCGCGGCCGCTGACGCGACGTACGACGACCTCGGCACCGATCTGAGGCGCTGTCTGGAGCGAGTGCTCCGATGACGACGGCAGTCCGCGTCGTACGTGGTGGTCTCGACAAGCTCGACCATCTCGTCGCGTCCGTGCTGATCGGGCTGCTCCATGTGTGGCGGACCCTGATCAGTCCGCTCTACGGCGATGTGTGCCGTTACTACCCGTCGTGCTCGGCGTACGGACTCGAGGCCGTCAAGACGCACGGCGCCTGGCGTGGGAGCTGGCTGACGGCGCGCCGTCTGGCCCGCTGTGTCCCCTGGGCCAAGACGCGGGGCTTCGATCCCGTACCCACGCGCCAAGAAATGCGAAGAGACCCTGAAGACCCTGTCCGTGTAAGTGCGGACTCCCCAAACCGAGGAGCCTGATCCGTGGGAGCCATAGGCGATCTGTTCGGATGGATCGCAACACCGCTGTATTACGCCATCTCGGGCATCCTGCTCGTGTGGCAGAAGGCGTTCGCGTACTTCATTCCGTCTGAGGGTTGGCAGTGGGCGCTGGCCATCGTCGGCCTGACCGTGACCATCCGCGCGCTGCTGATCCCGCTGTTCGTGAAGCAGATCAACTCCAGCCGCAACATGCAGCTGCTGCAGCCGAAGGTCCGGGAGCTGCAGAAGAAGTACGGTCACGACCGCGAGAAGCTCGCCAACGAGACCATGAAGCTCTACAAGGACTCGGGCACCAACCCGTTCGCGTCCTGCCTGCCGCTGCTGCTGCAGATGCCGATCTTCTTCGTGCTGTTCCGGATGCTCGAGCACGCCTCGGACGGCGTCGGCAAGGGCTTCCTGAGCGATGAGGCCGCCCATGAGTTCGCCACGTCGACCTGGCTCGGCTCGCTGCTCTCGGACCAGTTCACGACGGCCGACCACACCAGCACCTACTTCCTCACCGGGTTCCTGGTCGTGGCGATGATCGCCACCACCTTCCTCACCCAGCGCCAGCTGATGTCGAAGAACATGCCGCCCGACGCCATGACGGGTCAGTACGCCCAGCAGCAGAAGCTCCTGCTCTACGTGCTGCCTGTCGTGTTCGCCGTCGGTGGTATCGCCTTCCCGGTCGGAACGATCCTCTACTGGACCTCCTCCAACCTGTGGACCATGGGCCAGCAGTTCTACGTGATCCGCAACAACCCCGCGCCGGGTACGCCGGCCTTCGACGCGAAGCAGGAGCGCGACAAGGCCAAGCGCCGCAAGAAGGGCCTGACCGACGCGGAGATCGACATCGCCGAGGCCAACGAGGCGGAGACCGAGAAGCGTCCGGCGCAGCGCACGCAGCCCAAGAACCAGACCCGGAGCCAGCGGAAGAAGGCCGGCACGACCGCCGGTCGCTCCACGACCCAGAAGAACGGGGGAACCAAGTGACGACCCAGGACGTGAGCGAGACCGTCGACGCGGTCACCGACGAGACGCGTCTCAAGCAGCTCGAGCAGGAAGGCGACATCGCGGCCGACTACCTCGAGGAGCTCCTCGACATCGCTGACCTCGATGGCGACCTCGACATGGACGTCGAGGGCGACCGTGCTGCCGTCTCGATCGTCGGTGGCGACCTGCAGCAGCTGGTCGGTCGCCACGGTGAGGTCCTGGACGCGCTCCAGGAGCTGACCCGCCTTGCCGTCTACCGCGAGACCGGCGAGCGGTCCCGGCTGATGCTCGACGTCGGCGGCTACCGCGCCAACCGTCGCTCCACGCTGATGGCGCTCGCCGAGGAGACCGTCGCGAAGGTCAAGGAGTCCGGCGCCCCGGTCTCGCTGAAGCCGATGTCGCCGTTCGAGCGGAAGGTCGTCCACGACGCCGTCGCCGCCGCCGGCCTCACCTCGGAGTCCTCCGGTGTGGAGCCGCGACGCTACGTGGTCGTCCTGCCTGAGTGACGCTGACGCAAAGAGATCGCCCCTCGTGCCCGTGTGGCACGA
>NZ_JBHVKN010000206.1:0-9107 GCF_042798075.1 Nocardioides sp. NPDC057772 | reverse complement strand
GCTACTGGCACCGGCCCGGCCTCACCGCCGGACGGTTCGTCCCGGACCCGGTGGCCCCGACGTGCGGCGCCACCGGGTGGGTCACTTCGCGAGGTAGGAGTTGACCTTGATCGAGCCGTCGATGATCCCGGCGGACACTTCCTCGAGCTCGGCGGGAAGCGTGTCGGAGACCTTCGACTCGAAGTTGTGGAACGGCGCCAGACCGACGCCCTCGTTCTCGAGGGTGCCGACGTACGGCGTCGCGTCGAACTTGTCCTCACCGGCGGCCAGGACGACGTCGGTGGTCGACGTCTTCATGTTCTTCAGGATCGAGGTGAGCACCACGTCCTGGGTCTTCGGGTCGGTCTCGTAGAAGTCGGCGTCGACACCGATCAGCGCGACCTCCTTGCCGGAGTCCTCGATCGCGGTGAGCGCGCCCTGGTAGATCGGGCCGCCGACCGGCAGGATCACGTCGGCGTTCTGCTCGATGATCTGGCGGGCGGTGTTGGTGGCCTTCTCATTGGCGACGAACTCACCGGTGAAGGAGCCCTTCTCGCCGCCCTCGTAGCCGACGACCTTGACGTCCTTCTTCTTCGTCTTCGCGTAGTACTCGACGCCCTGCTTGAAGCCGTCCATGAAGATCGTCACGGTCGGGAACGGCTGGCCGCCGTAGGTGCCGACGACGCCGGTCTTGGTGTAGTCGGCAGCGGCGTAGCCGGCCAGGAACGCGGCCTGCGCGGTGTCGTAGAGGATCGGCTTGATGTTCTCGGCGTCGGTCTTGCCGTCGAAGTCGGCGTCGGCCGCGTCGTCGATCAGGACGTACTCGGTCTCGGGGTTGGCCTTGGCGGACTCGATGGTCGCGGCCGAGAGCGCGAAGCCGACGGTCACGATCGTGTCGCAGCCCTGCCCGACCAGGCCCTCGAGGTTGGAGGTGTAGTCGTTGGGGCTGTTGGACTCCACGTCCTTGAAGTCCGAGCCCAGCTCGTCGGCCGCTTCCTTCACGCCCTCGTAGCTGAGCTGGTTGAACGACTTGTCGTCGAACCCGCCCTCGTCGGAGACGATGCAGGGAAGGTAGTCGCTCTTGCCTTCCCCGGCGCGCTCGGACGGCGCTTCGCCGCACGCGGCGAGGGCGGCAGCGGACAGGACCGCAGCGACGCCGCCGGCGGCGGCCTTCTTGATGTTGTTCTTCACTGGTGCCTCCAGGTCGTTGCCCCGCAAATCACGGCGCAAAGGACATTCATGTTCGAACGCTCTCCCCATTGACCGAGCAACGCCAGGGATTCCGCGAACGGTTACCAACTTTTGATCTGGGCGAAGCCTAAGCCTCCGGGCATCTAATCCAGATGTCCGGACAGGCTCTAAGGTCGGACCATGACCGAGAAGCAGACGTACGCCGCAGACGCCTTTGACTGGGAAGGCCTGCGTGCGCATGCCCTCGAGGCCGCAAAACGTGCGTACGCGCCCTACTCCAACTTCCCTGTCGGAGCCGCCGGCTACGCGGACGACGGGCGTCTGCTGCAAGGGTGCAACGTGGAGAACGCGGCCTACGGCGTGACGCTGTGCGCCGAGTGTGGGCTGGTCTCATCGCTGCACATGACCGGCGGCGGCCGGCTCACCCACTTCGTCTGCGTCAACGGCTCCGGCGAGGTCATCATGCCCTGCGGCCGCTGCCGCCAGCTCCTCTGGGAGAACGGCGGCCCGGACCTGCTCCTGATGACCGTCTCGGGCGTCAAGCCGATGTCCGAGGTCCTTCCCGACGCCTTCGGCCCGGAGGCGCTGGCGTAACCGTAACCAAACCGTGTCCTCCGAGGTTTAACGGCCACACTCTCGGAGGTCTTCATGACGTACGCCGCGCCCGCCCACCCGCCCCCGCCGGCGGCACCCCCGCGGTCGTCCGGGCCGAAACGGTGGGTCTGGTTCGTCATCGGCATCGGCGCCGGTCTGATCCTCGGTCTTGCCGGTGCCGGCATCGTCGCGATCGTGCGCTTGGTCGATGAGGGCAGTGTCGGCAGCATCGACGATCGACCTGACATCGAGGCGCTGGTCGGGGAGAACTACTGCTACCGGATCGCCGAGAAGCTCGGCATGGACTACGTCGGCGACGACCTCGCGGGCGACTCCTTCGGCCTGAACTACGGTGGCACCTGCACTCTGACGCAACCGAACCCGCCGTCCGAGGAGTTCGGACACACCTCCGAGGCGAGCTTCGAGGTCGCGCTGCGAAACCTCCATCCACTCATCGACTGGGTGCGCGACTGCCATGACGGCCAGCGAGCGGGTGGGCTGGTGCGACTGCCTGGTGAGGTGGACGAACGCACCTGCGTCGTGACGGCCGCCAAGAGCAGGATCGGGTGGGCCGGCCGGATGGTCTCTGATTCCTTGAGCATCACCGTGACACCCAGATCGAGCGAACATCCACAGCTCGAGGTACGGCTGGTCGAGATCCTCGATGCGGCCGAGAGCGAGCTGTCATGACCGGCAGTTCGGTGATGTCGCGGGCGGTGCTCCCGCTGGCCGGCGGAGCCTTGCTCTCGCTGGCGGTTGTTGCAGGCGCGGTCGGTGGTGCAGTCGCCCTGTTCGGACCGGAGGAGAGCGAGGCGGCCGCGCCCCCGCCCGAGGTCTGCTCCGCGGTGGCCGACGTGATGCCGGCAGAGGTCAGCCGGGTCGGCGACGTGCGACGTACGGACTCGGCCGATCGTGTGTCGATGTGCTCGTTCCGGGGCACCACCTCTGCCGGAGAGACCTCGGTACTCGTGAGCCTCACGACGGTCGGCGACACCGGTCCGGCTGCGCGGATGGAGGACGACCCGGAGCGTTTCGTGTCGCTCCACTGCGTTGCGCTCGAAGGGTTCACCAAGGTGCCGCAAGCGTCCGGCATCCCGCAGGGGACCTACGACGAGGTGCCCGACAGGTGGTGCGCGGCCACTGAGGTCCGCGGCGGCGAGGACGACAGCCTCGAAGCCGCGGCCGGAGCGGGCGTCGTTCACAACCGGGTGGAGCACATCGGCGGCAGCTCGTACGTCCAGGTGACGATCCTCCGCCCCGGAGTCGACGTCGAGGGACTCGAGGAGCTCGCGGTCGACGTGGTCGAGGCACTGCGGACCTGAGGTCGTCGATGAGGGACGGCGCCCGGTAGGGACCTTCGGTGGTCGCGCTTTACGCTGTCCGCATGGCGGAACATGATGCGGTCGAGGTGATCCTCGCCAAGCGCGACGGTGGCGAGCTGAGCGACTCGCAGATCGACTGGATGATCGCGGCGTACACCCAGGGGGTCGTGGCCGAGGAGCAGATGTCGGCGCTCAACATGGCGATCCTGCTCAACGGGATGTCGCGGCGCGAGATCGCGCGGTGGACGGCGGCGATGATCGCGTCGGGCGAGCGGATGTCGTTCGACTCCCTGGGCCGACCGACGGCCGACAAGCACTCCACCGGCGGCGTGGGCGACAAGATCACGCTGCCCCTGGCGCCGCTGGTCGCCGCGTGCGGGGTGGCGGTGCCGCAGCTGTCCGGGCGCGGCCTCGGCCACACCGGTGGCACGCTCGACAAGCTCGAGTCGATCCCCGGGTGGCGTGCGTCGCTGTCCAACGACGAGATGCTGGCCCAGCTCGGGTCGGTCGGCGCGGTGATCTGCGCCGCCGGTGAGGGGCTGGCCCCGGCCGACCGCAAGCTCTACGCGCTGCGCGACGTCACCGGCACGGTCGAGTCGATCCCGCTGATCGCCTCCTCGATCATGTCCAAGAAGATCGCCGAGGGCACCGGCACCCTCGTGCTCGACGTCAAGGTCGGCGCCGGCGCCTTCATGAAGACCCTGGAATCCGCGCAGGAGCTGGCACGCACCATGGTCGACCTCGGCACCGACGCCGGCGTCAACACGGTCGCGCTCGTGACCGACATGGCCACCCCGCTCGGCCTGACCGCGGGCAACGCGATCGAGGTCGCCGAGTCCGTCGAGGTCCTCGCCGGCGGCGGTCCTGCCGACGTGGTCGAGCTCACCGTCGCGCTGGCTCGGGAGATGCTCGCGGGGGCCGGCGTGTCCGGCCCGGATCCGGCCGACGTACTCGCCTCCGGCAAGGCCATGGACGCCTGGCGGGCGATGATCTCGGCCCAGGGCGGCGACCCCTCGGCGCCGCTTCCGGTCGCCCGCGAGACCCACGTGGTCACCGCGCCGTCCTCGGGCGTGCTGACCCGGCTCGACGCGATGGCCGTCGGCCTCGCCGCCTGGCGCCTCGGTGCCGGGCGCGAGCGCAAGGAGGACGCCGTCCAGGCCGGCGCCGGGGTCACCTGGCACGCTCGCCCGGGCGACTCGGTGACTGCTGGCGCGCCGCTGTTCACGCTCCACACCGACACGCCCGAGCGCTTCGACCGCGCCCTGGCCGCGCTGGAGGGTGGCTTCGAGATCGGGGACGGGGCTGCGTACGAGGCGACGCCGCTGATCCTCGACCGCATCAGCTAGCTGTAACACGTCGTTCGTTGGACTACTTGCCCTATCTGAACGACCGGATAGTCGGTGTAACAGCGTGTTACACCTCGCTCGCCGGGCCGGACCGATAACGGTTGGCACCGCGGCCCGGCGTACGGCCAGACTTCGGGCATGGAGATCGTCAAGCCACCCAAGGCCGTCGCGGGCGACAAGGTCGCCGTGCTGTCACCCTCGTTCGCGGCACCGGGGGTGGCGCCGGCGATCCACGAGCAGGCGCTGACGCGGCTGACCGAGGTGACCGGGCTGGTGCCGGTGGAGTACCCGACGACCCGGAAGGTCGGCGCGACGGCGCAGGAGCGCGCGGCGGACGTGAACGCCGCGTTCGCCGACCCGGAGATCCGGGCCGTGCTGGCGACTATCGGCGGCGAGGACCAGATCACTGTGATCCCGCACCTCGACGCCGAGCTGGTCCGAAGGGACCCGAAGCCGTTTCTCGGCTACAGCGACAACACCAACCTCCTCAACTGGCTGTGGACCAACGGCGTCGCCGGGTTCTACGGCGGCTCGACCCAGGTGCACCTCGGTCCGGGCCCGGGGCTCGACAAGGTCCACGAGGCCTCGCTCGAGGCCGCCCTCCTCACCGGCGAGCGGCTCGAGGTCACCGAGCCAGGGGAGTCCGAGGACATCGGCCACGACTGGAACGACCCGCGGGCGCTGACCGAGTACGGCGAGCGTGAAGCGACCGAGCCGTGGACCTGGGCGGGGCCGGCCCGCACCGTGACCGGTCGCACCTGGGGCGGCTGCATCGAGGTCATCCAGTGGGCGCTCACCGCCGGACGCTTCCCGGCGGACCCGGCCGTGCTCGAAGGAGGCGTACTCCTCCTGGAGACCTCCGAGGAGCTCATCCCGGCGCGCGAGTTCGCCTGGATCACGCGTTCACTGGGCGAGCGCGGGCTGCTCGAGGCGATCGACGCGGTGGTCGTCGCGCGCCCGCCGACGTCGGACTTCGAGCGCCGCCCGAGCACCGAGGAGAGGGCCGCCAAGCGCGCCGAGCAGCGGGACGCGGCGATCCAGACCGTCGCCCGCTACAACCCCGACGCCGTGGTCGTCGTCGGCCCGCCGTTCGGGCACACCCGACCGCAGTGGATCCTGCCGTACGGCGGCGAGATGACCGTCGACGGCAGTGCCCAGCGGCTGTGGGCCGACTACTCCTGAGATCAGCCTTCGAGGAGCAGCACGACCGACTCGGCGACACATGCGGGCTTGGCGGAGCCCTCGATCTCGATCGTGGTCTTCACGACGAGCTGCAGCCCGGTGGGCAGTTCGGTGACGTCACCGAAGGAGACGACCGGACGGATGCGAGAGCCGACCAGGACGGGCGTGGGGAAGCGCACCTTGTTGAGGCCGTAGTTGAGCTTCGCCCCCGGCGTCTCCAGCGAGTAGACGCTCAGGCCGAGGTAGGGGATCAGCGACAGCGTCAGGTAGCCGTGGGCGATGGTGCCCCCGAACGGACCCTCCTTGGCCCGCTCCTCGTCGACGTGGATCCACTGGTGGTCGCCGGTGGCGTCGGCGAAGGCGTTGACGCGCTCCTGGTCGACCTGGAGCCATTCGCCGGTGCCGATCTCGGTGCCTGCGGCCGCGGAGACTTCTTCGAGAGTGGTGAATTTGCGCACCCCCGGAATCTAGTCCGATAGGGAACAATAGGCCCATGAAACCGTCCGACATGCAGATCAAGGCCGCGCCGAAGGTGCTGCTCCACGACCACCTCGACGGTGGCGTACGTCCCTCGACCCTCATCGAGCTCGCCGCCGAGGTGGGCCACCAGCTCCCGGAGGGGACCCAGGACGACCCGGTCGCACTGGAGGAGTGGTTCGTGACCAGCGCCGACTCGGGGTCGCTGGAGCGCTATCTGGACACCTTCGCGCACACCCTGGCGGTCATGCAGACCCTGCCCGCGCTGACCCGGGTGGCGCGCGAGTGTGTCGAGGATCTGGCCGAGGACGGGGTCGTCTACGCCGAGATCCGCTGGGCGCCCGAGCTCCACGTCGCCAACGGCCACGAGCTGGACGAGGTCGTCGAGGCCGTCCAGACCGGGTTCGATGAGGGCATGGCGGCGGTCGCGGCGACCGGCAGGAAGATCGTCGTACGTCAGCTGCTCACCGCCATGCGGCAGGCAGCACGCGCCACCGAGATCGCCGACCTCGCCGTCGCCTGGCGCGACCGTGGCGTCGCCGGGTTCGACATCGCCGGACCGGAGAAGGGCTTCCCGCCGAGCCGGTTCCTGGCGGCCTTCGAGCACCTCGCCGCGGAGAACATGCGCTTCACGATCCACGCCGGCGAGGGCTTCGGGCTGCCCTCGATCTGGGAGGCGGTGCACCCGTGCGGCTGCGACCGGCTCGGCCACGGCGTACGGATCATCGAGGACATCACCGTCGAGGAGGGCGAGGCGCCCCGGCTCGGCCGGCTGGCTGCGTACGTCCGGGACCGCCGGATCCCGCTCGAGGTCTGCCCGCGCTCCAACGTGCAGACCGGGGCCGCGAAGTCGATCGCCGAGCACCCGATCGGGCTGCTCTACGACCTCGGTTTCCGGGTCACGATCAACACCGACAACCGGCTGATGTCACGCACCTCGATGTCGACGGAGATGGCCGGGATCGTGGAGGCCTTCGGCTGGGGACTGCCCGAGCTCCAGCGGCTGACGACCAACGCGATGAAGTCCGCGTTCCTGCCCTACGACGAGCGGGTCGACCTGATCCACGAGATCAAGGACGCGTACGCGGCCCTATGAGTCGCCGGATCGCGACGTAGCCGTGCTTCGGGTAGACCGCGGTGCAGCCCTTGGCGACCGCGTCCGCGACCACCCGCGGCTGCGCGCGCATCAGTGCCAGGCCCCGCTTGACCAACACGCTCGGTGGTTTGCGGTGCTCGCGCAGGTCGCGGGTGAGGCGGCGCCAGAAGGTCACGGTCGGTGACTGGGTGACGCAGTACGCGGCGGCCAGCAGCCCCGCGTCGCGACACTCGGCCACGATGTCCTGGGCGAAGATCCCCTCGGCGACGAAGAACGCCTCGTCCCCGAGGGTCAGCTCCTGCCAGCCGGTGCGGCCGTCGTGAGCGATGTCGTAGACGGGTACGTCGGCGGTGCCCGTCTCGCAGAGCGTGGCGATCGTCTTCACCGCGTCGGCGGGAAGCCAGGAATCGGGATGGTCCCAGTCGACCAGGCCCGCGTTCGGGCCCTCGGTGATCCGGGGGAGCGAAGGGTCGGAACCGTCCTTGTAGAAGTCGTCCAGCCGGAGGACCGGCAGGCCCAGCCGCTCGGCGAGACGGGACTTGCCGGCACCCGAGGGGCCGGCGAGGACGATGACCTGAGCACGCACCGGAGCATTCTCCCCGAGAGCGCCCGAAACTCAGTAGCCGGCGCCGGAACCCGATCCGGGCGCTCCGGCCAGCAGCGCGCGCGAGCCCGAGACACCGAGCCGGTTGGCGCCGGCCGCGATCATCTGCTCGGCCTGCTCCATGGTGCGTACGCCGCCCGAGGCCTTGACGCCGACGTCGGGACCGACGGTCTGGCGCATCAGCTCCACCGCGTGGACAGTGGCGCCGCCGGCGGGGTGGAAGCCGGTGGAGGTCTTGACGAAGTCCGCGCCCGCGCGGACGGCGGCCTGGCAGGTGCCGATGATCTCGTCGTCCTCGAGCGCGGCCGACTCGATGATCACCTTCAGCACCGTCGGCGCGGGAGCCGCTGCACGGACGGCGGCGATGTCGGCCTCGACATCGGCGTAGCGCTTCTCCTTGGCGGCACCGATGTCGATGACCATGTCGATCTCGTCCGCACCGGCCTCGACCGCGGCCGCGGCCTCGGCAGCCTTGACCGAGGAGATGTGCTTGCCGCTCGGGAAGCCGCACACCACGGCGAGCTTCAGCTCGGCCGGCGCGGTGACCGGCAGCATCGAGGGCGAGACGCACACCGAGTAGGTGCCGAGCTCGGCTGCCTCCACGATCAGCGCCTCGACGTCGGCGTGCGTCGCCTCGGGCTTGAGGAGGGTGTGGTCGATCAGCTTGGCGATCTCTGTGGAGGTAGGCACGGCCTCAGCATAGGCATCCTCGGGTCGCGGGCTAATGTTTGCGCCGTGAATGACGATCAGCCCGAGGAGTGGTTCCGCAACTCCAGCAGCACCGCATGGGGTTTCCTCTCCGCAGGGGCCGCGATCGCGGTCGTCGTGATCGACGCAGTCACCGGCTGGCACCCCGAGACCACGGCCGGCGGGGTGCTCTTCGCGCTGGTGGCGTACGCCGCGTTCATCCGCACCAAGGTCGGGGTCAGCGAGGGCGACTTCGTGCTCCACCACCTCTACTCCACGGTGCGCTTCCCGATGGCCGCGCTGGAGAGCGTCTCGGTCGGCCGCACCCTCGGCGCCTACGCGGGCGGCCGCACCTATGTCAGCGGCGCCGTCGGGCGTCCGATGCGCGAGGCGGTCAAGGGCTCCAAGCGCGAGCACAAGCCGCTGAGCAACCACGCCGACTTCATCGAGGACCGCCTCAACGCGCTGGCCCAGGACGCCCGCGACCGGCGCCGCATCAAGCGCGACTCCGACGAGCAGTTCGCTCTCGCCGAGGACGTACGTCGCAGCTGGGACTGGCCGCTGATCGGCATCACCCTTGCGGTGGCCGTCGTCTTCGTTGTCTTGCTCGTGCTCTGAGCGATCGGGGT